>JBOGSE010000440.1:0-6425 GCA_050694895.1 bacterium
CCCTGAGCGCGTGCGGCCTTCCCAGGCGATCTCATGGTCGATGGTGATGGGATCATCGAGCCAGGTCATGATGTGAAGCCGGTACTGCACCGGGATGTCCGCGGCGGAGCCGTCGGCAAAGTGCACACGATACACGAGGACGGGATCGCCCCACCGCGACCCGGGATGAGGGAGGGCGTGGAGGAAGCAGAGCGCGCCCGCGGTCCGTCCAACCAGCACCGTCACGCGCCGCGGCAGCGCGCGCAACGACCCGCGCGTGCCACGGAGCATCACCACGCTGCGTCCACGGCTCTCCTCCGGGTCGAGAATCGAAAACAGCACGCCCGCCATCCGCTGCCGCCCCATCGGAAGATGCCTGAGGTCATAGTCCGGACCCTTCTCGAGCCATCCCGCGCCGCCGCCATCGTCGATGTGGCTGCGCGTCGCCACGAGCCTCAAGTCGAGCGCGAATCCCGATATCGCCTGCGGCCGCTCGCGCGCGCCGAGCCAATCGGCGCGGAACCGGTCGGCGGCCCCGACCGCGGTGATCCAAGGCTGTGGGCGGCGGGCGTTCCAGAAGTGGTCCGCAGCGGGCAGGTAGCTGTAGATCTGCTGATACTGCAGCAACGCGCTCCGGTTGCCAAAGTAGCCGGTCCAGGTCGTCCGCACCATGCCCGCGGCATTCGCCTGTCTCGCCTCCAGCGAGAGCGAGGCGATATTGCCGAGGTCGAACCAGGTGGCCGCCAGAACAGGAAACCCACGCTCGCGCAGCAGGCGCAGGCTCGGGTAGCGGGCGGCATCATGATACTGCCAGTCCACGACGACAATGTCCTTGGGAAGGCGAGCGAGTTCGGGTGCGTAGTCGCTGGTCAGCAGGACATCGCCCCACATCATGGCGCCGACACCGCGCTGCCTGAGATGCTCGTGGAGTCGCAGCACGTCGCGTACAAAGAGCTCACCGAACCCCAGCCGTTTCCCTTCCTCTGACCAGGGGAACGGCACGACGTTGCGGACCTCGTCGTGCCCGATATGGAGGTAGCGCGCGCCGAACAGCGCGACGGCTTCGTCGAGGATCGGCAGCACAACGTCATAGACCCTCGGGTTGAGCGGGTTGTAGACGAAGCGCGCCGGGGCAAGGTCGGCGGGCATCTCCAGCAGATCGAGATTCTGGTCGTTGTGAAAGAGCCAGCCGGAGTGACCAAGCGTCTGAATGAGCGGCACGGGCTCGATCAGATGCTCGCGCGCCGCGGCGATTACCACGGCGGCCTGCGCTTTGGTCGCGCCGCCTGGATGCCTGATGTTCGGGGCGCTGTCCCACTGGACGTATTCCGACTCGGCGATGAGCATGTTGAACTTGTACCGGCTGAAGATGCGGTCGATCAGGGCAACGTGAAACACCGACGAGTAGTTGTCCAGCACCACGTGGACGGCCCGGATCGCGTGATCCGGCCAGTCCCGGATCTCGACGGCCGGGATGGTCAGCCGCGCGCGGTCGGCGCTTCCCGCGCCCGCGCCAGCGGCGTCGGCGGCAATCAACTGCCGGAGCGTCTGGATCGCGTAGAATGTGCCGCGCCGGTCTGCACCGCTCGCCACGATGATCCCGGGAGCAACCTTCAGCACGTACCCCTCGGGCCCCGGAGACTGGCGGTCGACGCGGTGTCTGTCCTTTGCAAGCGCCGCGGCGGCTAACGGGTTGAGGGCCGGCTCGCCGATCAGGATGACATCTCCGGGAGTCTCGCCGGGCGGTGTGCCCGCGGCTGCGGCGCGCGCAACCTCAAGTGGCCGCGCCCCCCACGCCGCGATCTCCTCGTTCAGCTCGCGTGCAGCATACAGGTCCTCGGGTTCCGCGGCGTCGCCGACGATGATGCGCGTGGAGGTCGTGATCTCGAACCGGCCATCCTGCCACCGCGCTGACTTGGGCGCGGGGATGATGGGCCGATCGCGGGGTGGTGTGAGGTAGGCGTCAGGGATCGCCGCCGGTCTAAAGGCGGCGGGCTGAGACGCTCCCGGTGCAACGGCCAGGGTCAGGACGGCGGCCGAGAGCAGCGCGACGACCGCCGGACGGCGCCTCACAAGCGCGCATTCCACTGCCTCACCGCCCAATCCAGCGCTTCCCTGGGGCTACGCTTGCCGTAGAATGCGCTCTCGATGGCCTCGCGGAAGACGCGGAACAGGTCCCCGGCGTTGGGGATAATGACGCTCAGATCGCGGGCGTGCGGCAGGTCGGCGGCGGCGACCTTGCGGGCGACGTCTTCGGGTCCCGCGCCCCCTTTCTTGAAGAACGGGTCGGCCGCGGCCTGTTTGGTCGACGGGAACACGACAACCTGTCTGCTGAACTCGAGCTGGTTCGCGTCGTTGGTGACGAACAGTCCGAAGTCAACCGCCGCCGCGGTATTGCGGCTTGACTTGGGCACCGTTACCGCCATGGTCGCCAGATGCAGGGTATTGCCTTTGCCCTTCGGATACGGCGCCACGAACGTTTGTGCGTAGACCTCGGGGTTGTCGTTCTTGACGCGCAGCAAGAACTGCGGGCCGGTGATGAGCATGCCCAGCTGCCCGGCGCTGTAGCGCTCCGTCGCGCCTAAAAAGCCCCGTCGCAGCGTGTCTTCCGGGAAGTAATCTGCCTTGAAGATGTCGACGTACCGTGCCAGGTAGCGCACGTGCTCGGCGGAGTTGAACACCGCTCGCTTGCCGTCGGGGCTGAGGATGGGCAAACCATTCTCCTGGAACCGGTGGAGCATCCGCACGCCGTCGACGTTGGGCATGAATCCGTAGATCTTGGTGCGATCCTTGATCTGCCGCGCGTGCTGGATCATCTCATCTTCGGTATCAGGGGGCTGACTGGGGTTGAGGCCGGCCCGCCGGTAGATGGCGGCGTTGTAGGCGACGACGTTGGGCACGACGTACCAGGGCAGGCCATAGGTCCGACCACGGAGCTGCGTCGAGCGCCACAGACCATCGAAATAGCGCGCCCGCGCGTCGGCCGCCACCGCCGTGTCCATGTCGACCAGGGCATCGCGCTCGGCCAGGCGGACCGTCATCTCGGTGTTGAGATTGACCACATCGGGCGCCACGCCGCCGGCGAGGGACGCGAGTAACTTTTGCTCGATAGCGCCGAACTGCACGTCAACCCAGCGGATCTTCACGCCGGGCTTGGCCCGCTCGTAGGCCGCGATCATGCCGTTGATGTAATCGTTGAAGAATGGCTGCAGGGCGATAGTCCAGAACTCGAGGGTGACGGTGGGCCCGCCGTAGCCCGGTGGAGATACGACGGCCGACGCTGCGGCGATGAGCAGGGCGACGATCAAAGACGCGAAGAAGGTGCGGCGCATTATTCGGTCGCTGGTTCTGGTGAACACTGTCGGAATCCTCCCATGCTCTGCCGGGCCGGCCCTGCCCCTCGCTGCCGAAGACTCGGCCTCCATCAAAACACTCGGCGGTTGGCCTCGTCACACGTCCGCTCGGAGCAGGCCCGGCCCGCCATTATCGGCGTCCAGCGAGCCGCTCAGCGGGACCGCATCAACCACGTGAAAGGTGTGCAGACGGCCGTCGCGGCTGGGAAGCCACTCCACTTCGATCGGGTGGGCGAAATCAGGCGCCAGGCGGCCATGCTCGACCCAGTACCGCCCGTTCGCATCCCCCGCGAGTGCCGGGCCGGCCTTCACGACCAACCGGGTGGGGCCGTCGATGAAGCGCACCTCATCTAGTACGGGCACTGCCGCAAGCGCGTTCTCGATGCCGCTCCGCACGTCACCCGGGAGCGCGGGTGACACGTTGACGAGCGCGATGTTCCGACGCATCGGACCGGCGATCTTCACGTTGGCCAGGGTGGCCTCAAACCCGCTCTCACCGAGTGTGCTCAGCAAGACCTCGTTTGCCTCGGCAACGGCCCGCCCGTGATAGTCGGGGTTGATCAGCGGCTTGAGGAGATGCTTGAGCTTGCAGCCCTCCCGCCCGGTGTGCTCGCCGATGCGCGGGACGCGGAGGCCCAGCTCATCGGCCAGTGCGCGGATCTGCGGCTTGTCGAGATCGAGCAGCGGCGAGTAGTACCCGTTGCTCACCTTGACACCCATCTGGCCCCAGGTGTCGCTGCGGTTCGAGCCGGTGAGCACCAGCCGGCCGCGCGATGCGGCCTTCACCAGCCCCAGCTTGATGTGCCGCGTGCACCGGTTGCATGCCGGACCACCGCGCTGAACCGCGTGCTGCATCTTCTGTCCCAGCAGACACCGCTGCTCCAGCCCCAACTGCTCGGCCATCTCCAGCACGATCTGGTTGCCGCGCCGGTAGTTGTATTGACCCATGTTCACCGTGACGAGCAGCACCCCAGGCGCCCCAAGCGCATCGCGCGCGAGGGCCGCCACAGTGGACGAGTCCAGTCCGCCGCTGAAGGCGACGACAACCGGCGAGCCCTCGGTCACGGTCCGGATGTCCGCAAGCAGACCCGCCCCGACGCTGGATCGGGTTTCCGCAACGAGCGCGTCCATAACGTCAATTATAGTATGGAAGGAACTTTTCGCCTCTCTTCGAAGCCGTTAGGGTATGAGGAGCCAGTAGACACCCGGAGGTGTTAGATGAGCACTCAACCCGCTCAGGCCGACTCGAACCGACTGCTCGCTGCGCTCTCATACCCGATCTGGATCATCGCACTCGTCATCATTCTTTCTGATATGAAGAAGGACTCGTTCATGCGGCAGCACGGCTGGACCGCGCTCTTCTGGGGCATCGCGTGGTTCATCCTGTACTTCGTCCTCATGATTCTCGCCGCGCTCCCATTCCTCGGCTTTGGCCTCGCCGTTCTGTTCCCATTCCTCGGGCTGGCGTGGCTCATCCTATCGATCTATTACGCTCTCCAGGCGTACAACGGAAAGGCGTTCTCGATCCCCCTCGTGAGCGACTGGGCGAGGAAGTACGCCGCATAGGCTAACGCGCGTCGTTCTGATCCATTGGAATGCCCGGATCGCCTGGCCAAAACGAACATCTGGGGTGGCGACCGACGCGACGGAGCGCACCGTGCGCGAGGCCGGCGCCGTCCCCGGTGTTGACCGTCGTCGGTCTCCCGTCGATAATGAAGCCGGTGGTGAACCTCGATGCATGCGCGACCGTTTGGCTGACGTTGACCGCTAAGATCTAGACCCACTCTCCTCCGCCCTCGGCGGAGCCTCTCACTACGACAATTCGACAGCGTCCACAGGGGCCAGATCTATGGCCGTGGGCCTCCCTGCCTTCCTGCGTCAGTACGACAACGCTGGGAGGCGATGGAGATGGCGTCAGAGCGCAACGGAACGGTCGAACTGGTCTGCGGCAAGAAAATCATGGAGATCGAAGGCGCGGCACTGCAGCGGGACGCGGCCTCATACGACCGCGTGGTCGTCGACCTGGGGGCGGGTGACGGACGGTTCGCGTACAGGCTTGCCCACGCACACCCGGCCTGGTTCTGCCTGGCAGTCGACCCGAATGCCAACGGGATGCGCGAACGATCGTACCGAGCCGGACGCAAAGCCAGCCGCGGCGGGATCAGCAACGTCCGCTTCATCAGGGCGTCGGTCGAGAGGCTCCCCGCCGCGCTCGATGGACTTGCGGACGAGGTCAGCATCCTCTATCCGTGGGGAAGCCTCTTGAACGCGGTGATCCTTCCGCGCCCGGAACTCCTTGCGCGCATCGCGCGACTGGGAAAGCCGGGTGCGCTGCTGCGGGTGAAAATCAACGCGTTGGCTGTACGCGACGGGACCAACGGCTCAGGGCCCAAAGCGCGCATGCTGACGGATGGTCAGGCGTACGACAGGCTTTTCAGTGCTTATGCAGTGGCTGGGATCCGCATCGCCGCCGTGGGCTCCGACCATGCGGAAGATGTGCGGACTTCATGGGGCCGAAGGCTTCATCACGGTGGCTCGACCCCCGACATCGCGTTTGATGGGATCATCGTTTCTGAGTGAAGAAAATGTCCGAGTTGTGACTCCCGTCGCGCGAGCGGAAGAGCTGCACAAAGAACAGATATCGTTCATCGGCAGTGAGGGACGGTTCCCCCACCCCCACCTTCGCCCATACGACCGGCGCGGGTGGGGTCCAGCCATCTTTGGTCCGGGTGGTTCTGTAGATTACGGGACCCCGACTTGCAACATCGCCACGATTTGAAGTGAAGTACATCGTCTGGCAGTCTGGCGTCAGGTACGGCTGAAAGCTCGACGTGCCGGGCACATTGAACGGCAGACCGAGCTTCCATTTCTTGCCGTCCTTGAAGGTCCAGATCTCTCTGTCGCCGATGTCGAAGACCAGGTCTTTCGTTACCTCGCAGTAGTGAGGATTTTGCTCTTCGGTCGCGTCATTGAACGGCAGTCGCTCACGGTTGCGGTAGATGTCGGTGTCAAACTTGCCGTCGTCGCCGTAACGATTGGAGTGATAGTAGATGTCACCGTTGGAGGCGATCATGACCCCTCCCTCGGAATAGA
>JBOGSE010000441.1:0-1236 GCA_050694895.1 bacterium
CCAGTTCAACTCCCAGCCCGGGCTTCTCCAGAGGCCGGGCCTCACCACCCTTGATCGGCAGGGGCTCGGCCAGCAGGTCGCCCTCATAGAAGAACGGTCCGAGGATGTCGCACGGAAA
Source organism: bacterium (assembly GCA_050694895.1). Classification (GTDB taxonomy): domain Bacteria; phylum Sysuimicrobiota; class Sysuimicrobiia; order Sysuimicrobiales; family Humicultoraceae; genus JBQTJP01. The sequence continues at coordinate 119 of JBOGSE010000441.1, forward strand.
CTCCCCAGCACCAATTCCCGGCGTGGCCATGGCGAGATGGATCATCGCGGCGCTGGCAACGCCGAGTTCCAGATTGCTCCCGACGGTGCAGGTCAGGCCCGCGGCTTCGGCGACCGCTGCGATCTTGCGCGCCGGGCCGATGCCTCCGCCTTTGCCTACGTACACCGACAGGATGTCGGCGGCTCCCGCGCGCACCACCGCCATCGCATCCTGTAACGTGTACACGCTCTCGTCGGCCATCACCGGCACCGCCACGTGGGCGCGCACGTCGGCCATCCAGGCGACATCGAGCGCCGGCACGGGCTGTTCGGCGAAGTAGATGTTGAATTCGGTGAGTCGCCGGATCGTCTGAATCGCCACACGAGGCGACCAGCCGCCGTTGGCATCAACGCCCAGACGCACATCGGGACCCACAGCCTGGCGCACCGCCCGCACGCGCGCGACATCTTCCTCGGGCTCCATGCCCACCTTGACCTTCATCGTGCGGAACCCCTGGGCCACGGCCCACGCCGCGATCTCGGCCGCGACCGGTGGCTTCTGTCCGGAGACCGAAAACTTCGTCGGTACGAAGGATCGTACGGGCCCACCCAGCAGCCGGTAGACCGGCAGGCCCACAGACTTGCCCAGGATATCCCAGAGCGCCATCTCCAGCGCCGACTTGGTAAACGGATTTCCCGCGACGCCGCGCTGAAGCTTGATCGTGAGCCGCTCGATATCGCGAGGGTCTTCACCGATCAGCAGCGGGGCGAGCAAGGTCCTGATGAAGTGATGCGCGGTGACCTGATCTTCTCCGCTCCAACCGGGCGTGCACGACACTTCGCCAAGACCGGTAATCCCGGCATCGGTGTGCACTTTCACCAGCAGGAACGGCGAGGTCAAATGCGCTCCCCGGCCGCCCTTGATCGCGCGCAGGGGATTGATCGGGACCTGAACGGGGATCGTCTCAATCTGTGTGATCTTCATCGCGCCAGCGCCACGTGGTAGAACTCCACGAAGGCCTTTGCGACGGCGCCCGCCGCCGCGGCCAGATACGTCCTTCCCCGTTCGGCATCGGCGCGATCCGGGCTGTCGGTGAAGCCGTTGATGCTCTGCCAGAATCCATGCACCTCTCCGCGGTA
>JBOGSE010000442.1:0-1644 GCA_050694895.1 bacterium
AGCACTCTTTTCCGATCACGGAGGCGCTCATGGAATTCTACGATGTCATGCGCACCACGTTTGCGGCGCGGGAGTTCACCGGCGAACCTCTGCCAGACGCAACCCTCTTCAAGATCCTGAGCAATGCACGCTTCGCGCCCAGTGGCGGCAACCGTCAGGGATGGCGTGTTGTGATCGTGCGCGATCGCGCCACCCGCGAAGCGCTGGCCGAATTGACCGCTCCGACCGCCAGGCGCTACGTCGCGCAGGTCCGAGCCGGCGAGAACCCCTGGAACACTATTGATGCAAGCGCAGTTAACCAGGCAACGATCGATCGAACACCGGTACCGGCCCGGTTAACCGAGCCGGTCCTGCGGGCCGCGGTGGTGCTCGTCATCTGCGTCGATCTCAGGCTGGTTGCGTCGACGGACCAATACCTCAACCGCGTTGGCATCGTGAGCGGGGCATCGATCTATCCGTTCGCGTGGAGCATCCTGCTGGCCGCGCGTCACGAGGGGTTCGGCGGAAATATCACGACGCTGGCGGTGGCGCAGGAACCCAAGGTGCAGGACCTGTTGGACATTCCGAGGCACATCGCGGTGTGCGCCATCATGCCACTTGGGCGACCGGTCAGGCAGCTTCGCAAGCTGAGCCGCAAGCCGGTCCGCGAGTTTGCGATGCTGGAGCGGTGGGGCGGCGAGCCGCTCGTCGCCTCAACGCCGTGATCCGCGCGAGGAACAGCGGCGCGGTCAGCTGCTGTCTACTATGTGGCGCGAGGGGGCAGGATACGAACGACAGCCGGTATGGAGGTGCTTCCCATGCGATTCCCGCCGCGCCATGTCCTCGTCGGGACGGCGACGAAGTCCACGCTTGCCATCCTGTCGGGCCTGGCCTTCGGGCTCCTGGCCGCCAGCGTGTGCCCCGCAGGGTCGCAAGCATCTTCACTCACGCCGCCGCCCACGCCACCGGAGTACAGGGCGATGACCACCTGTCACCCGCCCGTTCTCGGCGCGATGGATCAGCGCCATGTAGAGAACGCGGTCGGCGGCATGGCCACTGAACAGGGACGAAGCGGCTGGACGCTCGCCGACGCGACGGCCTATGGCACGCCAGGCGGGCTGTGCGTGCTCCTCATATTCCGCCGGCCCTGATCTCACCATACCCGTAGGCTATACAAAGAAAACTAGAGTGGGCTACTTGCGGCCCTTGTCGCCATGACCGCCGCCTCCATGGCCACCACCGCTATGGTCATCACCGCCATGGCCACCACCGCCGCGCCCTCCACCGTGGCGCGGTTCGTCACTACGTGGGCTGTCCTCGCCGCGGGGGTCGCTGGCGTCCGGGCCGCTTGATGGGGATTTGACGTCCGCCGGGCCGTCATCGACACTCGTACTGCTTGCTGCCGCATCGCCGGTTTGCTGGCCGTTCGGGTCGGGAGCCGCCGCCCGCTCCTGCGCAACGGCGTCTGCGCCACTTTGATCGCGGCCGGCGATGCGCAGCGCGCCGCTGCGCTCTGGGCCGCTTGAATCACCCTCGGGCTGAGTCTGACCGCGCGCCGGGTCCGCCGCGTCGTGGCCGTCGTGTTCGGCCCGCCGCGTTCCGCGCCGCACCAGCGTCAGTCTGGCTGCGGCGCCCGCGGACGGTTCCATGATCGGCCTTGCGGGA
>JBOGSE010000443.1:0-4443 GCA_050694895.1 bacterium
CCCTTCGCGAAGGAGCGCGCGTGGAACGGCCATGGATCGGGATCGCGGGGCGCTCGTTGACGCCTGATCTGGCCCGCGAGCGTGGCCTCGGGGTGCAGCGCGGAGCCTTGATTCAGGACATCGTGTCGGAGAGTCCCGCCGCGGCGGCCGACCTCCGCCCAGACGATGTGATTGTCGCGGTCGAGGGAGATCCGCTCGATTCGTGGGAGGACCTACTGGGAATCGTGGCCGAACGCGAACCGGGACAACGCGTCCGTCTGACGGTCATGCGCCGTGGTACCCGTCTGGACCTGCAGGTGACACTCGGGGTGCGGCCCTAGGCTTATGATCCATCAGGCGACCAAGGTGGCAGCCGGTTCACCGTCGTGCTGCCGGCGGCAACGGACGCTACAGCCTAGCGATCTTCGGAGAGAGCAGCGCGAGCAGACCGGCCAGTAGAATGACCATCGCTCCACCAAAGGCCAGCGCGTGGCCGACGCCCACCACCCCGGCCAGCGCGCCGAGCGGCATCGTGCCGAGCGCGAACATCCCAAACGTCACCATGCCGTAGAGGCCCATCATCCGGCCGCGCTGGTAAGGCTGCACCGTCGTCTGCAGCAGCGTGTTGGCCGTCGCCTGCGCGACCGACTGGCACGTGCCGACGGCGGCCAGCAGCGCGAGTGAGAGGCCAAACCACGGCGAGAGGCCGAACACCACGACCATCGCGCCTGTCGCCATGACGGCGCCGATCAGCAGCCTGCCCTTCTGGACCGAGTGGCCGAGCGCGCCGACGACGAACACGGCCAGGATGGTCCCAATAGCGGGCGCGGCCTGCAGCAAACCCAGGCCCGTGGGTCCTACGCGCAGCACTTCTCGAGCCATCGCGGGCATGAGACGAATGTACGGACGGCCGAAGAAGCTGATGACGGCAACAATCGCCAACAGCGCGATGAGGTGGCGATGCTGTGTCAGGAGCCCGATGCCTTCGCGAATGTCCTCGCGGATCGACATCCGTTCACCGGCCGCATGCTGTGGCACGACCATCATCAACAGCGCGGCTAGCACGGCGATATACGTCAGGGTGTTGACGAAGAAGCATCCCGACACTCCCACCGTGGCGATCAGCACCCCGCCGAGGGACGGACCGAACATTCCCGCTCCTTGAAACGCCATCGAGTTAAGGCTGAGCGCCGACATCAGCTGGTGCTCGCCGACCAGGGTCGGCACCATCGACTGACGCGCGGGCATGTCGAACGAGTTGGTAAGCGAGTTGAAGGCCCCGATGGCGAGAATGTGCCAGACCTGAATGCGCCCCGTATGCGCGAGGACAGCCAGCAACCCGGCAGAGGCCATCAAGACAGCGTTGGTGACGAGCAGCACCCGCCGGCGATCGAGGCGATCGGCCGCGACCCCCCCGAGAAACACGAACAGCAGTCGCGGGATCGCCTGACTGAGACCCAGCAGGCCCAGGTAGATTGGGGCTCTCGTCAACTGGTCGATGAGGTAGCCAAGCGCGGTGAACTGCATCCACGAGCCGATGTGGGAGACCAGCATGCCGGTCCACAGGAGACGGAAGTTGCGATTGGCCAGGAGCGCAAACGCCGATCGTGGCCCGCGGACACCTGCCGTGATCGGCGCAGCCTCGCTGGCGACGGCAGGGGTGCCATCGCCGTTGTCAGCCAATGCGCGGACGCGGGAGGCCGTCCCGCGTGACTTCGTCCCGCGGGCTCATCACCACGGTGAGGAGTAGCGCTCTTCCTTCCAGGGATCTCCACGCATGTTGTAGCCGTTGCGCTCCCAGAAGCCAGCGCGGTCTTTCGCCATCAACTCTATGCCTCGCACCCACTTCGCGCTCTTCCAGAAGTAGAGGCGCGGCACGACGAGACGCAGAGGCCAGCCATGCTCGGGCACCAGGTCCGCGCCGTCCGCGCGATAGGCGAACATGGCGTCGTCGGCCCGCAGATAGTCCAGCGGAAGGTTCGTTTCGTAGCCCTGCTCGCCGTGCACCATCACGAACATAGCCTCGGGCCGGACCTTCACCAGGCCCAGCACGGTCTGTGCCGCGACGCCCTCAAATGTGACCCTGAGGCGGCTCCACGCGGTCACGCAGTGGATATCGCATGTCAGCGTCGTGCGTGGAAGCGCCATGAAATCTTGATACGTCAGCACCCGGGGCTCTTCGACCAGGCCAAAGATTTGGAAGTCCCAGGTTGCGGGATCGAACCGCGGGATACCGCCGTAGTGCAGGACGGGCCATTTCTCGGTGGTGTACTGTCCCGGGGGCACGCGCCCCGGGGTCTGCCTGGTCTTCACCGCCATGTCGGGTCCTCCGTCCGAACTCTATTATACTGTGCGCCCGGCGCCCGGATCGTTACGCTCAGAGCGTCACATCACGCCGGGGCTTGACGTTCGTGTGCCGCATGGCCGCATCCGGGCCCTTCGTGATCCAGATGGCCACGCCCTCGGCCCCACGGGCTACCGCCTCATCGAGGAGCAGGCGATCGCCGCCTGATGGCCGTTCCAGCACATGGTCTGCCGGATCGACGCCGCCAGGGGGCCGGCCGATGCCGACGCGAATCCGGGCAAAGTCGGAAGTCCCCAGGGCGTCGATGATCGAACGCAAACCATTGTGTCCTCCGTGGCTTCCCCTGGCGCGCATCCGCACGGTCCCGACCGGAAGGTCGAGGTCATCGACGATCACGAGCAGATCGCGCGGCGCGATCCGGTGGCGCCGGCGCAGGTCGGCGACAGCGGTCCCACTCGCATTGACATAGGTCTGCGGGCGGGCCAGGAGCACCCGCTGACCGCCGATAGCCCCGCGGCCCACCTCGGCCCAGCCGTCTTCGGTCGCGATGCGGATGGCATGCTCGCGCGCAAGACGGTCGAGCACCTCCCAGCCGATGTTGTGCCGGGTGCCGCGATACCGCCGTCCGGGATTGCCCAACCCGATGACCAGTCGCATGTGTGAGGCCAGCCCCGACCTGCCGGAAACAGAAAGCGGGGGCGCCGCCCGGCGCCCCCGCGGCGGCGTCGGAGGTTATTTCTTCTCCGGTGCCTTCTCCTTCTCTGCTGGTGTTGCCGCGGCGGCGGCTTCCGGTCCACCCTCGGCCGGTGCACCCTCCGCCGGCGCACCCTCCGCCGGGACCGCGGCAGCCGCGGCCGGGGCGACCTCCTCCTCGATGACCTTCGGCGCGACCACGGTCACGATCACGTCTTCCGGCGGCGTCACCAGCGTGACCCCTTCGGGGATGACGAGGTCGCTCGCGTGCAGTGAGCGCCCGATGATCAGTTCGGTGACGTCGAGCTCGAACTGCTCGGGGATCTGCGTCGGCAGACACTCCACCAGTACCTCGCGGAGCTGGTGCTCCACGACGCCACCCTCGGCGATGCCCTTCGCGGTGCCCTTGAGCACGACGCGCACGCGCGTCTCGAGCCGTTCGGTGAGCGAGATCGCATGGAAGTCGACGTGGATGGGATGGTGGCGGAAGATGTCGCGCTGGATCTCCCTGATCATCACGATCGTGGACTCGGCGCTGCCGCCATCGCCCAGGTCGAGGTCGATCAGCACGTTCAGCCCGGCGTGGGTGTGGAGCGCAGCCGCAAGCGCTTTGCCCTCGACCGCGATCGCCTTGGGAGACCGGCCACGCCCATAGAGAATCGCTGGCACACCGCCACCGCGCCGCACGCTCCGGGCCACGCCCTTACCAACGCCGTCACGAACCTGCGCCTTGAGTCCCACCCGTTCCATGTCGATTTCCCTCCAGCACGCGAGCGGCCCCGAATGCACGGGGCCGGACGTTTCGGATTATACCATGCGCCTCCGCAGGCACAAGGGCCGCTTCATTGCCGCGGCACCAGCAGGGCCTTTTCGAACGCCACCGACGTCGCCAGACCCACGACCACTCCCACCGTGACCTGGACCAGGTTATAGGGCACCTCCGCCAGCGCGGCGAGCGGCCCCAGCCCGAGCAGATAGGCCTGTGAGACGAAGTACCCGGCGACCATGACCAGGCCCCCGCTGATCATCCCTGCCACGCGCGCCGCGGCGCGCCCTCCCTGTCTTCGGGTCACGAACACCAGCCCGCCTAGCGCAGCGGCGAGCAGGACCCCCGCGGCGATTCTGACAGCGGCGGCCTCGATGGTAAATAGCCACGACGCCGCGAGCACGCCCGCACCCAGCCCGATGACCCACGCCGGCCGGCCGGACGCGCGTGCAATCATTCCCACCAGCGCGCCTTCGACGCCCTTGATGACCAACGTGAATGGGGCGTACTGAGCGTACCCGAGAGTGAGATCAGCGAGCGCGGAGCCGATCCCGCCCGCCAGCGCGCCGATCGCCGGCCCGAACAGGATGGCGGCCATGTAGACACCGGCCTCGCCGAGGTTGAAGAATCCTTTCGTCTGTGGGATGGGAAGCACAAACGCGCGCGTGATCACCAGGACGAGCGCGGTCATCAGCCCGGT
>JBOGSE010000444.1:0-1177 GCA_050694895.1 bacterium
AGGGCCTGCGCATCCAGAAGCAGAACGTCACGCCGGAGTTGATTGAACTGCGGCGCATCGAGGCGCAGTTCCGGGCCATCGAGAAGTGGGATGGGCACATGCCGACGTATGTGGCGGGGCCGGTGCCGATCCTCGATGTGTTCAAGGGCACGCAGCGCTAGGTGACGTCGAGAGCCGCCGTCATCACCGGCGTCTCCACCGGCATAGGCCGTGCCGCCGCCGAAGAGCTAGCGACTCATGGCTACCACGTCTTCGGGAGCGTGCGGCGCGAGTCAGACGCGGCAGGCCTGCGCGAGCGGCTGGGCGAGCGTTTCACGCCGCTGCTGTTCGACGTGACCGACGCGGTGGCGGTTCGGGGCGCTGCCGGTCAGGTCGCCGGAATCCTGGGTGGACGCGGCCTGACGGGACTGGTCAACAACGCGGGGATCGGCATCGGCGGTCCGCTCATGCACCAGCCCCTGGATGAGGTCCGCCGCCCTTTCGAGGTGAATCTCTTCGGCGTGCTTGCGGTCACGCAGGCCTTCCTGCCACTGCTCGGCGCCGGGTTTCCGCAGGTCCATCCGCCCGGGCGCATCATCAACATCAGCTCGGTCGGCGGGAAGATCGCGTTCCCATTCCTGGGAGCCTATGTGGCCTCCAAGCATGCCCTCGAGGCTGCCTCCGACGCCCTGCGCCGCGAACTGGCCATGTACGGCATCGATGTCATCGTGATCGAGCCCGGGTCGGTACGCACCGCCATCTGGGACAAAGCCGAGCAGGAAGATCTCTCGCGGTACGCGGGCACGGACTACGCCGGAATCGTGGCGCGATTCCAGAAGGGGTTCATAGCCGGCGGCCGGGCGGGTATGCCCGCAGAGGTCGTCGGCCGCGTCATTCGTGAGGCGCTGGAGAGCCCGCGTCCGAAGGCCCGGTATGCTCTTCCCACGCACCGGCTCACCGGGTGGATCATCCCGCGCCTGTTGCCCGACCGCTGGCTGGACCGCCTCATCATCTCGCGGCTCGGCCTCACGCGCCGCCAGGCGTAGCTGTTGCCCAACGTTCCGTTCGCAGCTCCTATGCTGACCCTTCGGCCTCATCAAAAATACAATTACCAGGCGGAACGTAGTGCCATCGACTATCCGTCTCCTGAGCATGCGCGAGCCGCAGAGAGTATCGTCCAGTTCTTAGGAGTACGCTG
>JBOGSE010000445.1:0-4160 GCA_050694895.1 bacterium
GAGCACGAGTGGGTGGACAAGGTCTGGGCGCTGATGGATGCGGTGGACAGCTACATTCCGACGCCGCAGCGGGAGACGGAGAAGCCGTTCCTGATGGCGGTGGAGGACATCTTCACGATCACGGGGCGGGGGACGGTGGCGACGGGGCGGGTGGAGCGGGGGAAGCTGGGGGTGGGGGAAGAGGTGGAGCTGGTGGGGCTGCGGCCGGCCTCGAAGAAGACGGTGGTGACGGGGCTGGAGATGTTCCGGAAGTCGCTGGACGAGACGGTGGCGGGGGACAACATTGGGGTGCTGCTGCGGGGGGTCGAGAAGGAAGAAGTGGAGCGGGGGATGGTGCTGGCGAAGCCGGGGACGATCAAGCCGCACACGGACTTCCAGGCGGAGGTGTACGTGCTGACCAAAGAGGAAGGCGGGCGGCATACCCCCTTCTTTACCGGCTACCGGCCGCAGTTCTACTTTCGGACGACGGACGTGACGGGGGACATTGCGCTGCCGGGCGGGGTGGAGATGGTGATGCCGGGGGACAACATCACGATGGGGGTGAAGCTGATCACCCCGGTGGCGCTGGAGGAGGGGTTACGGTTTGCGATTCGGGAAGGCGGGCGGACGGTGGGCGCCGGCGTCGTCGTGAAGGTGACGGAGTAACACGATGGCGGTCGCGCAGAAGATCCGCATCAAGCTCAAGGCCTTCGATCACAAAGTTCTGGATCAATCGGCGGAAAAGATCGTCAGCGTCGTGCGCAAGTCTGGGGCGCGGGTCTCGGGTCCCGTACCGCTGCCGACCAACCGAAACGTCTACTGCGTCATCCGATCCCCGCATATCGATAAGGAGTCGATGGAGCACTTCGAGATACGCACCCATCGACGGCTGATCGATATCCTCGAGCCCACGCAAAAGACGGTGGACGAGCTGATGCACCTTGATCTCCCCGCCGGCGTGGACATTGAGATCAAGTTATAGAGGGACGACGGTGGCAGCGATTCTTGGACGAAAACTCGGCATGACGCGCGTCTTCGACGAAGGCGGCCAGAGCATTCCGGTGACGGTGATCGAGGCAGGCCCCTGCGTCGTCGTGGACACGTGCACCCAGGAGCGTGACGGGTACGCGGCCGTGCGTGTCGCCTTCGATCCCGTTCCAGAGCGCAAGCTGACCAAGGCGATGAAGGGTGTGTTCGCCAAGCGCAAAGTGGCTCCGCATCGGGTCATCCGCGAGCTACCGTCGCCGGACCCGGAGGCGGGTGCCCCGCCGCTCGAGCCCGGGCAGACCATCACCGTCGAGGTGTTCGCGGCCGGTCAGCTCGTCGACGTCACCGGTACGAGTATCGGCCGAGGGTTTGCGGGCGCGATGAAGCGCCATGGGTTTGGGGGGCAGCGCGACTCGCACGGTGTGTCGCTGATGCACCGCGCCGTGGGCTCGATCGGCCAGTCGAATATCGCGCGCGTCTTCCCGGGCAAGAAGATGCCCGGACGCATGGGGCGGAACCGCGTGACGGTACAGCGCCTGCGGATCGTGCAGGTTGACCAGCAGCGCAACCTGCTGCTGGTGCGCGGCGCGACCCCTGGGATCCGCGGCGCGCTCCTGACCGTGCGGAGTGCCACGGGCACGGCGAGGACGAAGCCGGCAGCCGGCAAGGCGCCGGGCGCCGCAGCAACCGAACAGAAGACGAGAGGCAAGGCCCGTGCCTAAGGCGGCCACCGTCGATCTCAGCGGGGCGCGCACCGGCGAGCGCGAGCTGCCCGAGGCGATCTTTGGGCTGCGGCCGCACCGTGCGATCATGCATCAGGCCCTGGTCGCCGAGCTGGCAAACGGCAGGGCGGGCACGCACGCGACGCGTACGCGTGGCGACGTGCGGGGCGGAGGACGGAAGCCTTGGCGGCAGAAGGGCACGGGGCGCGCGCGGCACGGGAGCCGCCGCTCGCCGCTGTGGATCGGCGGCGGCATCACCTTCGGCCCGCTGACGCGCAGCCACGCCCAGAAGCAATCCAAGAAAGAGCGCGCTCTGGCACTTCGCTCGGCCCTCTCCGCGCAGGCGCTCGCCGGCCGGATCGTGATCGTGGAGCCCGCCGGGAAGGGCGCAGGCGCGTCCGACGCGCCCGGGACAAAGGCGGTGGCGTCGCTGCTTGCGTCGCTTGGCGCCGGAGACGGCGTGGTGATCGTCACCGGGGCCGATGACGCGGCGCTCGCTCGTGGGGCGGCGAACATCCAGGGTACCCGCATCCTCTCCGCCCGGCGGCTCGTGCTCCGGCACCTGCTCCTGCCGCGTCCTGTGGTGATCACGACATCGGCGCTGGAGGTCCTGGAGGAGGTGCTCGGCCGATGAGCCACCAGGGTGTCATCCGCCGGCCGATCCTGACCGAGAAGAGCCTGCGGGGGAACGAAGGCGGCAAGTACACGTTTGAAGTCGCACTGGGGGCGAACAAGATCGCCGTGAGACACGCCGTCGAGGCGATGTTTTCGGTTCGCGTGCGCAAGGTGAACGTGATCAACATCCGCGGCCGCACCCGTCGGCGCGGACGCTACGAGTTCACCGCTCCGGGGAGGCGCAAGGCAATCGTCACGCTCGCGCCGGGGCACAAGATCGATCTCGAGAGTCTGACCTAGGCCGGGGTAGGGAGGCCACGATGGGCACCAAGAAATTTAAACCGACCACACCGGGACGGCGCTTTGCGACCGTTCCCACGTTCGACGAGATCACCAGAATCGGTCCACAGCGACAACTCCTGGAGGCACTGCGCCGGCGGGCGGGCCGCAACGGCCAGGGAAAGGTCACGGTTCGTCATCGCGGCGGCGGCCACAAGCGGCGGTATCGGATCATCGACTTCAAGCGGGACAAGGACGGCGTCCCGGCCAAGGTCGCGTCGATCGAGTACGATCCGAACCGGTCCGCGCGCCTGGCGCTGCTGCAGTACGCCGATGGTGAGAAGCGGTACATTCTGGCCCCGGTTGGGCTGGGAGTGGGCGATGTCGTCGCCTCGGGTCCCGACGCGGATATCCGGCCCGGCAACGCGCTCCCCCTGCGGACCATCCCCGTCGGCACGGTCGTGCACAACATCGAGCTGCTCCCGATGCGCGGCGGACAAATGGTGCGGGCCGCCGGTGCCGGGGCGCAGATCATGGCCAAGGAGGGCGAGAACGCGCATCTGCGCCTGCCCTCCGGTGAAGTGCGTCTGGTGCGCCTGGACTGCCGCGCGACGGTCGGGCAGGTGGGGAACGTTGAGCACGAGGCTGCCAAGATCGGCAAGGCCGGCCGCAACCGGTGGAAGGGTCGCCGGCCGTCGGTGCGCGGCGTGGCGATGGACCCATCGAGTCACCCGCACGGCGGCGGCGAGGGACGGTCTCCCATCGGGATGCCGGGCCCCGTCAGTCCGTGGGGGAAGCCCACGTTGGGCTACAAGACACGCAAGGCCAAGAGCAGCGATGCGCTGATCGTGAAGCGCCGCGACTAAGGGCACGGCGGAGGACGGCGGGATGGGACGATCGCGCAAGAAGGGGCCGTTTGTCGACGAGCATCTGGCCGAGAAGGTGCGGGATCTCAACCGATCGCGCGAGCGCCGCGTGATCAAAACCTGGTCGCGGCGCTCGACGGTTCTCCCGGAGTTCGTCGGACACACGATCGCCGTCTATGACGGTCGGAAGCACGTGCCGATCTACGTGACCGAGCAGATGGTCGGGCACAAGCTCGGCGAGTTCGCGCCCACACGCACGTTCAAGGGCCACGGTGTGGCGAGTGAGAGGGCGCCGACCCCACGGTGAGCGCGTGGGAGCGAACGGTGTGCGCGTGGGAGGCAGAAGCGGTACCAGCTACGCTGTGCGCGTGCCGGTGAAGTGGCGGGAGGGTTTGAAGTTGTGCACTCGCATGTTGGAGTGCGCGTGACGAGCAGAATCGGGCAACCTGCTCCGTCGCGCGTGTGCTGAGCACCAGGAGGTAAGTGTGGAAGCTAGGGCAACTGCGCGATATCAGCGGATCTCCCCGCTCAAGGTCCGGCGTACGCTGACCGGGCTCCGCGGGATGGCGGTCGGCGAAGCCGCGGCGCGTCTGCGGATGGCGCCCAGCGTAGTGTCGAAGGCGGTGGCTAAGGTGCTGAAGTCGGCCGTGGCCAACGCCGAGAACAACTACGATCTCGACGCCGATGACCTTATCGTCGCGCGCGTGTACGT
>JBOGSE010000446.1:0-6498 GCA_050694895.1 bacterium
CGTGAGCCACGCCTACCAGCAGATAGTTCTGTCCAACGCCCAGCGTGTCGATCACGTAGCCACCGGCCACCGCCCCCACGACCCGGATCAGGCCGCCCGCGAGGAACCGGAGGGCACTCGCGCTGAAGAGGCGCTCACGGCCGACAAGGTCATACATGAGGCCGCTGGAGGCGGGTTTTTCCATGGCGGAGGCCAGGCCGACGATGACCGCGTACGCTATGGCATGCCACAGCCGGACGGCCCCGAACAGCACGAGTGCGGCGAGGGCCAACGACGCGAGACCGGGGACCGCATGGCTCGCCACCAGGACCTGCCGCCGGTCCATCCGGTCGCCGATGGCGCCCGCAGGAACACTGAACGCGAACATGCCGATGCCACGCGAAGCGGCGACAATGCCGACCCACAGTGGGGAGTCGGTCAGTTCCAGGACCAGCCATCCGTGGCTGAGCCCTTGGACCGTCCAGGCCACGGCGTTGAACAACGATGTCAGCCAGAGCCACGTGAAGCCGGGGGCGCCGAAGGCGTGGGAGGAATGCACTGGCATCGGTCCGGACTGAGGTGGTTTGACTACACGACTCCGGCCGGCCAGCGCAGGCCGAGCAGGCCTCCGAACCACTCGAGGAAGAGCATTGTGCCGGCCGTGTAGAGAACCGCGGGCAGCGGCCGCATCCGAGCCCCGACGAGCAGCAGGCCCATCATGTACAGCACCGACGCGATCCGGAATCCGAGCAGATAGACCATGCCGTAGTAGACGGCAATCCCAACCAGATAGAGCAGCGCGATGCGTCGCGTCTGCCAGCGTCGCCCGACGTCGGGTGGACCGCCGTCCTCGTCGTCCTCGCCTACCGGCACGCTGCGCCCCCGCACCTCTTGCACGATCTGCACGGCGCCAAAGATCACGCCCGGAATCGCCACGGCGAGCGGCAGCAGCCGCGCGGAGATGTGGAAGCCGAGGCTTGCCCACCAGGCGTACGCAAACATCAGCACGAACCCGACGCTGACGATGGTGCCCAGACCGGGCTGCCAGGCAGGGTAGGCGGGCACCGGCGCCACCGCGGCCGCGGGTGCGGAGGAGGCCTCCACGCGCCTCCGCCGCGCCTGCAGTGCGTTCCAGACGAACGGCGAGATCAACACCAGTCCAATCACGATCACTCCGGGCCGCAGCAGCCACTCGTATTCGTAGCGCGCCACGGTCAACCAGAAATACCGTTCCATCGGCGCGGCCAGGACGAAGCCGATCAGCAGCGGCGCCCGTGGCCAGCCCGTGTGCTTCATCGCCCAGCCCAACAGGCCCAGCAGCAGCAGGCCAAACAAATCGCCCATGTGCCGCGTCACCTGGAAGGCCCCGAGGACCATCGTCAGGATGACCGGGGGCACAATGCGCACGAACGGAATATACGTCAGTCGCGCGAGCGCGGGGCTCAGCGCGAAGCACAGCCCCGCGCCGACCACATTGGCCGCCGCATACGACCAGATGATGACGTAGATGAGGCTGAGGTGCTCGGTGATGATCCGCGGCCCGGGATAGATGCCGTACCGCACCAGGGCCCCCATGAACAGCGCCGCGGCCGCCCCACCCGGAACGCTGAACAGCAGAGTGGGGACGAGATCGCCCGCCCCCACCGCGTTGTTCGCCGCCTCGGGCGCGATAATGCCGCGGATATCGCCTTTGCCGAACCGGCTACGGTCCTTGCTTGTGGCGACCACGTGACCGTACGCCATCCACGTGCCCGCGGTCGCGCCGATCGCGGGCAGGATCCCCGCCCACAGACCGATCAGCGCCCCGCGGAGCAGCAGCCAGCGATGCTCGACCACGTCGCGGATGCCCTGGGCCCAGCCGGCTCCCAAGTCGATCTTCTGCGCGATCGATCCACCCTGCGCCAGCAGCGAGATGACCTCGGCGATCCCGAACGTGCCGAGCGCGATGACCACGAGCGAGATCCCATCCCAGAGATACACCTGGCCGAACGTGAAGCGCAGCTCCGCGGCCGCGGGCGCGGGCCCGATGGTCCCGAGCAGCAGGCCGAGCAGGCCGGCGATGATGCCCTTGCGCACTTCTTTGCCCAGCAGGCTGCCCGCGAATGAGACGCCGAGCGCGCAGAGCATGAACAGTTCGGGCGACCCGAACGCGAGCACGAGCGGCCGCGCAATGGGGATCGAGATCGTCAGGCCGAACGCGCCGATCAACCCGCCGATCAGCGACGAGAGATAGGCCGCGCCCAGCGCGCGCGCCGCCTGCCCCTGCCGCGCAAGCGGATGCCCCTCGATGACGCTCGTCGCCGACGCCGCCGAGCCCGGCGCCCCTATGAGCACTGAGGTGATCGTGTCCGCGGTGTGGACGACCGCCAGCGATCCGGTCAGCATCGCCATGGCGGCGAACGCGTCGAGCCGGAAGATGAACGGCAGGATGATCGCGACCGACACGATGCCGCCGAGGCCCGGGAGGATGCCGACGATGATGCCGGCAAAGACCCCGACCATCATCATCCCCAGCCGGAACGGATCGAGGAAGATGCCGAGCGCGGTCCCCGCCGCCTCCAGCATCAGCTAGATTGAGACGTTGTACTTCGCCCGCAGCAGGTCCTTGATGTACTTGATGACGTCGAGCGTCACGCGCATCGACCGATGCACGGTCGGCTCGACCTTGTCGCCGCGCGAGACCTCGTAGCCTTCCAACACGGCCCGGCCTTGATCCTTGAACTGAAAGTCCCGATTCATGCGGTCGATCGACTCGAGCAACGGCTGCAGCACCTCTTGCGGGATGCCCTCCGGGGCCCAGAGCGCCTTCTGATAGGAGAATCCCGGCCCGATGAGCGCCATATAGGCCTTCCACCGCAGCTGGCCGTCGGGCTTGCGCTTGTGAATCAGCTCGTAGACTTCATAGATCGTCGGGACGTCTTTCAGGGCCGGATCGCGCACGAGCTGGCCTCGCTCGTTGACGAAGCCCATCGTCATGACCGGGACGGCCTTGCCTTCCTTCACCAGGGGCGCCACCTGAGAAAGGTAGGCCGGCGTCGTCTGATAGTCGATGTTGACTTCGCCCCGCTCGAAGGCCAGCCGCGCCGGGCCGCGCCCTTCGAAGCCGAGCACCGATTTGACGTCTAGCCCGAGCACCTCGAACGTCAGGAGGGTCACGAGATCAAGCGCCGTCGCGCTGATGCCACCGTAGATCAGGCGCTCGGTGGGCTTGACGAGGTCCTCGGCCTTCTTGACGCCTATGCGCGGCGAGACGTAGATGACGCCACCGACGCCGTTGACCTTGATGAGCTTCCACTTGCGAAAGTCGTAGCGGACCTGAGGCACCTGAAGGATGAACGGGATCACTGTCGAGCCGGAGGTCGCGAGCAGTGTCAGCCCGTCCGGCTTCGCCGTGGCGGCGAAGGCGTTGGCGCCCAGCACCGATCCCCCGCCCGGGGCATTCCGTATGATCACCCGGGGGTTGCCCGGGATATGCTTCTCGAAGAACGGCGCGAAGAATCGCGACTCGATGTCGGTGCCCCCACCGGTCGCAAACGGCACGATGAGCTCGATGGTCTTGCCGGCAAAGTATGATGTCTGACCGCCCGCCGGCGCGAGCATTCCCAGCACTGCCAGCGCGACCGCGAACAGGATGAGACCTCTCATGCCGATCACCTCCTGGTCCCGCGTGTTGGCGCAGTGGCTGCAGATGACCGGGCCCGGGCGGCCTCGTCCGCAGCCCATATCAATGCCGGTACGAACGCCACGCCCTCCATCAACCGGCGGGCCGTGCGCCGCGTCACGACTTTCTCTGCGACCCAGGCTCCATCTCGGCGCGCGACCTGCGCGCCGGCCTCGATGATCCCCGCCGGGTGTCCGATGCGGACGGTGCGCTCGCCCCCCGGCGCCGACCGCACTACCGCGTGCACCACCGTCCCGTCGATCAGCGACGCCACCGCGGTGCAAATGGCACCGGTGAGCGCGTAGGATCGGTGCAGCCGGCCCATGGACATGATGCGTCCAACGGCATCCATCGCGTTCGCGTCCACCGCGCGTCCCGACGTGGAGGCGTACGAGGCAGGCGCCGAGGCGAACGCGAGCTTGGGCACGCCGGGGCTTTTGGCGGTGGCCTCTTCGGGCGTCGCGGCCAGTCCCATGCGGACAGCCGCATGCGCGCGGATCGCTTCGATTCGACTCAAGAGATCAGGATCGGCGTCGACGCGGTCTGGCATCTCGGTGCCGGACAGACCCAGGTCGCCCGGCTTCACGAAGACAACCGGATTCGCGGCGTCTACGAGCGAGACAGTGATCGTCCCCACGCCCGGGACCTCGAGAGGCTCTGCCGCGTGGCCCGTCGGCAGGAGGCGGCCCGTCATCGACCCGCCCGGCTCGAGGAATTCGAGTGTGATCGGCGCGCCGCTACCCGGGACGCCATCGATGGTATAGTCGCCCTCGACCTGATGTCCTCCGTTGCTGGTCGGCACGTGCGCGATGATGTGCTTGCGCGTGTTGGTCTGCCAGATCCGGACCGTGGTGACGGGCTCACCCGCCTGCACCAAACCCTCATCGATAGCGTACGGCCCGACCGCGGACGAGATGTTCCCGCAGTTGCCGCCGTAGTCGATCATCGGCGCGCTGACGTTGACCTGGCCGAAAGTGTAGTCCACATCGGCGCCGGGGACCGACGCGGGCGCGATGATCGCCATCTTGCTTGTTGTCGAGGTCGCGCCCCCGAGTCCATCGATCTGCCGGCCATACGGATCGCCCCCGCCGAAGATCTTCAGGACGACCCGGTCGCGCACGGCGGGATCGGTGGGGAGATCCTCCGGCCTGAAGAAGACGGCCCGGCTGGTGCCACCCCGCATCACAACCGCGCGAATTCGACGCTGTCGGCTCATGAGAGATTCCTCCTGCAAACGGATTCGCGTCTCTTGGTCGGCGGTCCTGGGCAGACCGGGGAGGAGGGGGGAGGGACGTGACCGCTAGCTTACCGCGCAACTCCGGCGACCAGCCGGGCCGCTTCTTCTCCGGCGATCCGCCCGAACACAGCCCCGCGCATCAGCCCCGCTCCGGCGGGATAGTTGAAGTAGAAAAATCCGCCGGTGATCTCGCCCGTCGCATACAAACCCCGGATCACGCGGCCCTTGGTGTCGAGCACCCGCGCCCGCTCGTCGACGCGAATCCCCCCGTAGGTGAATGTGATGCCGCAGGTGACCGGATACGCGACATACGGCGGGCGCAGCAGCGGGACGGCCCAGTGTGATTTGGGCGGATCGAGTCCCTGCGTGCCGCGGCCATCGCGCACGCCCGGATCGAACAACCGGACGCCTGCGGCCGCGCCGGCAGCGGCATTGAACGCGCGGACCGTCTCACCCAGCGCCACAGGCGGGACGCCGATCGCGTCTGCCAGCTCGTCGACGCTTGCGGCCCGCACCGGCTCCCCCGTGCGGTACCGCTCCTCGAGGAGATCAATCGTCTGCTGATCGAACAGCTGCCAGGCGCGGTTGTGCGGCTGGGCCAGGATCGCGCGGCCGATTTTGGCGTAGGTGTATTGCGAGAAATCCTCGCCCTCGTCGACGAATCGCCGGCCGTGGATGTTCACCATGATCCCATACGGATAGGAAAGCCGGTTGGTCTTGTCGGTCAGGCGCAGATCTCCCACCGCAGGTGCGGTGGCGTCCACCGGCGTCGCGTGGCAGCCGTCCCACTGTCCGTAGGGTTGCGCGCCGATCTTGAGCGCCGCCACCAGCATCTCGCCGGTGTTGAACTCGGTGCCGCGGACTGTCACGGCGTCCCAGCCGGCGCCCAGGTGGCGGGCCCGCATCTCTGGGTTGGCCTCAAATCCGCCCGAGCCCAGGATTACCGCACGCGCTTCGACATCATGGTAGCCTTCGGGGCTTCGGCCTGTGGGGCGGCGCACTACGAGCCCGGCTATCGCGCCGTCGTCATCCAGACCCAGATTGACGGCTTTGTTCTCGTACGCGATCTCGATGCCGCGCGATTCTGCGGCCCGAAACAGTGCCGCGCTCAACCCGAGACCCGCCCCGCGGGTCTGCAGCACCAGGCCGGGCGGAAACCGCCGCCGGTTGCCGTCCCGTACGCCGAAGATTTCGCTAAGCTCCCACTTGACGCCGAGGTCGCGCATCCAGTTGATGGTTTCGAGGGAGCGGTCTACGAAGGTGCGCGTGAGCACGGGGTCGGCGAGTCCGCCGGTGACGCGCATGATGTCCGCGGTATATCGCTCGGGCGGATAGGCTTCAACCTCGACGGTTTCCTCTGGAGGAGCCGGGAGGAGGCCCAGCACTTCGTCCCGGTTGGCGTAGACGAAGCGGAAGACCGCGCCGGAGAAGCGTGTGTTGCCCCCTCGCAGGGCATGCGGCGCTTTTTCGAGCACCAGCACCGAGGCGCCGAGATCATGCGCGGCGATCGCCGCGGTCAGCGCCGCGTTCCCGGCGCCGACGACCACGATGTCATGACCGTTTCCGCCCATTGTCACTGTCGGAGTGCGGCGCGCGCCCTCGCTATCCCAGGACGGTTACC
>JBOGSE010000447.1:0-5615 GCA_050694895.1 bacterium
GCTTGCGCGACGCCCGCACCTGGGAGTTCAAACTCGTGCCGGGCCGCCGCTTCCAGAACGGCGAACCACTCAACGCCGAAGCCATGCGCTTCAGCCTCATGCGTGGCAAGGACCTGTACGAGAAGCGTCAGGGCGATGTGCAATTCCTGTACAACCTGCTCGACCTCGACACCGTGGAGGTCATCGACGACGTCACCATCCGCGTCAAGACGAAAACGCCAAACCCGATCGTGCCGTCGCTGATGGCGCATACGCAGACCGCGGCGATGCCGCCTCGCTATACTAGCCAGACGTCCGTCGCCGATCTGCAGCGGAGGCCAATCGGAAGCGGACCCTATCGGGTGGTCGAGTACGTGCCGAACGAGCGCGTCGTCCTGGAGATGTGGCCCGAGCATCCGGAGCGGCCGCGGATCCGCCGGCTGCTCTTCCGGCCCGTTCCCGAGCCTGCGACCCAGATCGCCGAGCTGGCCGCCGGCAACGCCGACATCATCGTCAATGTCCCGCCCGACCTGACGCCGCAGGTGGAGCGGGGAGGGAGCGCCCGGATCGAAGCCGTCGCCGGGCTGCGAAGGATCATCGTCGGCCTCCGCCAGGCCTTCAACCATGCCTTCGACTGCGCAACCATGATGCGCAACCTGCTCGCCGGCAAGGGAGAGTGCACCGGGACGATCGCCAACGTGCCCGAACAGAATCCCGCCGTCAAGCCGTACGCGTATGATCCGCGGCGGGCGGCGGCGCTGCTGGATGAGGCGGGCTGGCGCCTGAATCCGCGCACCGGCGTCCGCGAGCAGGGCGGCCGGGCGCTCGAGCTCGGGATGGATTGTCCGCGGGGCCGCTACATCCGTGATGCGGAGATCTGCCAGGTGATCGCCGCGGACCTGGGGAAGCTCGGCGTGAAGGTGGATTTGCAAGTGTTCGACTGGTCCGTCTTTGTGACGAAATCCGCCCGGCGGGGCGCGGGGTTCCGCGACACGTACCTCATCGGCTCGGGCACCGGATTTTCATGCCAGGGCGATCTGGCGCTCGTCCAGAAGGATTCGGGCTCAAATCGCAGCCTGATCAGCATGTCCCGCTTCGAGGACCTCTGGGAGGATATCTCCATCGCGTTTGACGTGAGGAAACGCCGCGATGTCTGCTACAGGATGCAAGAGGTCATTCACGACGAGGCGCCGGTGATCTTCATCTGGTTCCAGACGGACATCTACGGCGTGAGTCAGCGGCTGGTCTGGAAACCCCGGGCTGACGAACGGATCAGATTGATCGAGGCGCGGTTCCGCTAAGCCCGCGCGTTCCGCGGCGCGCCACGCGATCCGAGGACGATGGCAGGCTACCTCGCCCGGCGGCTCGCGCAGATGCTCGTCGTCGTCTTGATGGTGAGCGTCGCGTCTTTCGGGCTGCTCTTCCTGTCCGGCGATCCCACCGAGCTCCTGCTGGGGTCTGGTGCCGACGTCATGACCCAGCAGCAGATCGAGGAGTTCCGCCACGCGCGCGGGTTTGACCGGCCCTGGCTGTTTCAGTATCTGACATTCCTGGCCGGGGCCGTGCGGGGCGACTTCGGCGACTCGCTGCGACACCACCGGCCCGCGTCAGAGGTCGTCTGGGAGCGCGTGCCGGCCACGGTGCAGCTGGGCGTCATCGCGCTCGTGCTTTCGGTCATCCTCGGGGTGCCACTCGGCGTGATCTCCGCGACACGCCGCGGGACCCTCCTCGACGCGGGCGCAATGGTACTCTCCCTGCTTGGCCAGTCCGTCCCCTCATTCTGGCTGGGGATCGTCCTCATCATGATCTTTGGCGTTTACCTGCGCGTCCTCCCAATCTCCGGCCGCGGCACCTGGCAGCACCTGATCCTGCCGGCGGTGACACTGGCGGCCTTTCCGCTGGCGCGCAACGCGCGCCTCACGCGCTCTTCAGTGCTCGAGGTGCTGCACCAGGAGTACGTGCGGACCGCCCGGGCCAAAGGCGTGCCGGAGGTTGGCGTGATCTACCGTCACGCCCTTCGCAATGCTCTCATCCCGGTCGTCACGGTGATCGGTCTCCAGCTCGGATTTCTGCTGGGGGGATCGGTGATCGTGGAGACGATCTTCGCGTGGCCTGGCGTCGGGCGTGCCATCGTGCAGGCGATTGGCAACAAAGATTTCCCGGTCGTCCAGGCGGGCGTAACCCTGCTAGCCGTCGCGTTCGTGGCCGTGAATCTCTTTGTCGATCTCCTCTACGCGATCCTCAATCCCCGGATTCGCTACGGATAATTCATGGCGACCTCCGCCTCCCTGACCGTCACGCGTCCGCGATGGCGCACGGACCTGCGCCGGCTCGGGGCACGGGGCGTGGGCGGGCTGGTCGGGCTGAGTGTGATCACCGTGGTCGTCCTGCTGGCAGTCGGCGCGCCCCTGGCGACACCCCACAGTCCGGCTGCGCTGAACATTGCCAACCGTCTCGTGCCGCCGGCATGGAGCCCAGGTGGCTCGACGCGGCACCTGCTGGGCACGGATCACCTGGGGCGTGATGTGCTCAGCCGGCTGGCATACGGAGCCAGGATCTCGCTACTCGTTGGGCTGTCGGCCGTGGCGATCTCCGGTCTCGTCGGCATTTCGCTCGGCCTGATCGCAGGCTACTATCGAGGGTGGCTCGATGATGTGATCATGCGTCTGGCCGACTTCGAACTGGCCTTTCCTTTCATTCTGCTGGCGATCGCGATTCTGGCCGTGTTGGGGCCGGGCCTTGAAAAGGTGATCCTGGTCCTGGGCCTGACGGGCTGGGCCCAGTACTGCCGGCTGACCCGCGCACAGGTGCTGGGCTTGCGAGAGACCGAGTTTGTGGAAGCGGCGCGGACGATCGGTGCATCGACCTCGCGGATCCTCCTTCGACACGTCCTGCCCAATGCGCTGGCCCCGGTGATCGTGATCGCGAGCTTCTCCGTGGCGAGTGTCATCATCGCCGAGGCGTCGCTGTCGTTTCTGGGCCTGGGCATCCCGCCCGCCGTGCCCTCCTGGGGCGGGATGCTGAGCGAGGGCCGGGCCTATATCGAACGGGCCTGGTGGTTGGTGACGTTTCCCGGGTTGGCGCTGATGCTGACGGTGCTGTCGATCAATATTCTGGGCGATGCCCTTCGCGACGCCCTCGATCCACGCCTGCGAGGAATGTCGTGAGACTGGAAGGCCCAGGTGCGAATCCACGCCGTCAGCCACGCTTCTCCCTTCCTACTTACCTCTCTGAGCATAGCCCTCCGCGTCTACACCTTAGAGGAGGTAAGCTAATGGCCACGTTTGTGCTGACGCATGCCGCTTGGCACGGCACTGATTGGTCTCGAGACCCACATCCAGGACGTCGTGAACGTCCTCACGTACGAGGACCTGAGCGGTGTAATCCTGGTCGGCCATAGCAACGGGGGTACGCTTATTACCAGCGTCGCCGACCGCGTGCCAGAGCGGCTGGCGCACCTCGTCTACCTGGACGCCTTCGTGCCTGAGGATGGTCAGGCCACGATCGACCTCATCACGTTTTCCCGGCAGGCCTGGGAGGATCGAGTGCGCACAGAGGGCTACGGATGGCTTTTGCCAAGCTTGCAGCCAGTTCCATGGGACGATTTCGTGCGCGACGTCTGGCGCGTGACTGACGAAGCGGACCGACGTTGGATGGTAGCCCGACTTGGCCCAACGCCGTTCAAGACGTTCACCGACCCCGTGCGGCGCATGAACCCGGCGGCCGGGAAGCTGCCGCGCACCTACATTCGCTGTGTGCAGCATTCAAGCCCGCGATCTTCGCAGCGGTTCGAAGGTCGTTGAATGCCGAACGGCACCGGGTGCCGAGGCTCAGCGCTTCCGCGCGTTGATCAGGTGCCCCTCGATGGGGAGCTCGACCTCGCCAGCTTCGGTTCGGAATTGCTGGAGCACCACGCGCGAGTCCTCGACGATCCTACGGTAGACCTCGTCGCTGATGCGCTCTCGGAGCGGCGTGCTCTCCACCTCGGTCGTCACGACCTCGTCGATGGAACCGAACCTCGCTGTGCCGAGGCGGGTGCGGGTAGCGGTGATCTGCAGGCCCGCCGACTCGAAGAGCGCTGTGAGCTTGTCGAGGTCCCCGTGGACCCAGTAGGTGCCGATCAGGCTGAGCCCTTCCGGGCTCACGTGCCGTGCGACTACGTCGAAGAAGGGGCCATAGCCGGGCTGCGATTGCAGGCGACCCCACACCTGGACCGCGACGGTGCCGTTGGCGGTGACGACCCGCGCCATCTCGCGTAGCGCCTGCGCGGGGTCAGGGAAGAACATCAACGCCGACTGGCACAGGACCGCATTGAACGAACCGTCAGGAAACGGGAGCTGCGCCGCATCTCCTTGCCGCCACTCGATGTCGGGACGCAGCCGCCGGGCGACCGCCAGCATGCCCTCGTTGAGGTCGAGACCCACGACCTTGCCCTTGCCTCCCATTCGGTCGGCGGCTGCGCGGGCGACGACACCGGTGCCGCAGGCGACGTCGAGCACGCTCTGGCCCGGCCCCACACCCGCCGCGTCGACCAGGTGCGGCGCCCACTCCCCGAACAGTGCGGGCACGAACTTCGACTCGTAGACCTCGGCTGCGTTGAGCGAGATCTGAAACGTCTCTGCGGAACTAGCCATCATGCACCTCCTGCGCATCTCCTTGACCCTGGCCAGCGCGGCGGCCTCCTTGAATCCGGACGATGCGGGGCTCTTTGGTCTCATGCTTCCGACTTTAGGCGCGCGGGCAGACGCCAGCTTCGCCACGACTGGCCATCTTTGACTAGCCTCCGGGAATAGCCAGGTCCGGCTATCGAGGGGGTGCTTCCAGCAGGCTCAGGCGTACCGCGTGGGCGGCCGCAGCCGTGCGGGAGGGAAGGTCCAGCTTGCGCAGGATGTTGGTCACGTGCCGGTGGACCGTGTGTTCGCTTACGACCAGCCGCTGCGCGATCCGCGCATTCGTGAGTCCCTCAGCGACGAGGCGGAGTACCTCGGTCTCGCGGCGCGTGAGCTCTGGCAGCCGCGTACGGCGATCGGTCGAAGAGAGCACCTCTAGCAGTCGCCGCGCCCGCTCGGCCTCTCGGCCTGCTCCCAGCTCGCGCAGCGCATCTAGGGCGGCCCGCGCCTCGGTCCCGGCCGCGTCCATTCGGCCCAAGGCCATCAGGCTCGTGGCGAGCTCGATCCGGGCCTGCGCCGTCTCGAACGGCGCCCCGCTCTGGTGGAAGAGATCCACCGCGTCCTCGAGCAGGGGACGCGCGCGCTCATGGTCACCGCTTGCAGCCGCCACGATCCCATCGGCCAGGCGTACCGCCGCCCGCAGAGGGCGCGTGCCGAATATCCGCTCGATCTCCCGCAGTTCAGCGAGCGCCGAGGCGGCCCGTTCCAGATCGCCGCGCGCGGCGTGGGCGCGGACTAAGAGCTCGAGTGCAGCTGTTCGGTCTGCTTTGCTCTCCTGCGGTACATGACGCAGGAAGCGCGCGGCCAGCTCGGCGGCACTGACCGGGTCGCCACTGTCCATGGCGAGAGCCGCGCGGCTGAGCGGCGCCCCGCCTGGCCCGCCTGCTCGTTCAAGCAGGCTCCTCGCTTCGTCCACCCGGCCCTGCCGCCGGCGGAGCTCGGCGAGTCCGACCAGGGCGTCCGCCC
>JBOGSE010000448.1:0-1783 GCA_050694895.1 bacterium
GGTGCGCGGCCAGCAGCTCCTCCGCCTCGCGCCGGGCCTGAGCGCGAACCGCCTCCGCCTGGCTGCGGGCCTCGGCCAGCAGTTTGTCCCGCTCGGCCGCCGCCTCGCGCTCGAGGAGGGTGATCAGCTCGGAACTCATCGGGTCGCGCTAGATCTTGCCGATGATGAAGAACGCGACGAGGAAGCCGAAGATGATCAACGTCTCGGGCAGGACGAGGAAGATCAGCATCTGGCCGCCGATCTCCGGCCGCTCCGCGATCGCGCCGGCCGCGGCCGCGCCGATGCGGGACTGGGCCCACGCGGTGCCGATCGCGCCGCCGAAGATGGCCAGCGCCGCGGCCAGCCCGAGCAAACCCTGCGCCATGGAGAGCTCCCGGGCCCCCCCTGGTGTAGCCTCTGCCGCCAGCGCGACAGATGCAGTCGCGAGCAGGACCACCGCGGTTGTTGCGAGCATGAACAGCACTTTCTTCAATCTAGTCACCTCCCGTTTTGTGGAGCGGCTGGTACGAGTTGCCCGTTTCATCGTGATACTTGAACTTGGTAAGGAATTCGACCCAGTTCAACCGGGCGGGCTGAATGACGTGGCCGGCGCCGGTGAAGATCAGAAGAAACAACTGGCCGAAAATCCCGAGTATGATGCCGAGCCACACGACGCCAACCCTGCCTCCCAGCTCATTCGCGACCTGTGCAAGAACAGCAGCAGCGAGTCCCACTCCGAACAGTCGGGCATAGGAAAGGACGTTGCCCATACCGGAGATTGACTCTAGCAACCACATGAGCGCATAGCGACTCAGCACCACGCCAATGAGCAAGAAAAGGAAGAATGCCCCTAAGAGGATGACACCGGGCGTAAGAAAGCTCGCCGGAAGTCGATTCCCCATGGCGCCCAGCACTGCGATTAGTCCTGCGACGCCGGTGATCATTGCCAATGACTCAAGAACCCCAACCGCCTGCCTGTGCCGGATAGCCATGGCGAGATGGACCATGTAGCCTAACATCACGTGGGCAAGGCCCAGTACGACGGTAAATTCAAAGAACGCTTCGGCCAGCGCAATTCGATTGAAGATTGGCTGCAGGTGGAAATAGCGTTCGAGGATGTCACCGAAAACTTCAAGATAGATTACGCCAAACACCATAGTCCACACAGCCATGATTCGCAGGATCCAGGACCAGTCTGCCAGTGGCGCCGGTGGGATCCTCATCCCGAGTTTGATGTGGACGAACGGGATCTCAATGTCCCATGCTTCTCCGCGCCGGGCCTTATTCCGCATCCACCACCCGAACAAAAAGAGCAAGGCCCCCAGCGCCACATCGCCGATGACAATCCCCACAAAGACTGGAAAGAATATCGCCAGGTAGATCGTTGGGTCCACGGTGCCGTACCGCGGCGGTCTGAATAGCCCAAGTAAACGCTGGAACGGTCGAAGCGGCGCCGGGTTGTCCAGCAACACCGGCACGCCGGCGGCATCGTGGGGATCGGCGGGGACGTCGTGCACGACCACGTCATTGCCGAAGCGGCGCCGCAGCGCCGCGCGCACCTCCGCCATGCGGGGTGCCGGCGCCCAGCCGTGCAGGATGAACATGTAGTGCGACTGGGCCAGGTTGGGCAGCGCGCGTAACTGCGCGAGCCGGTCGGCGACGAGCGCTCGGATGGCACTGACGCGCGGCCGGTAGCGCCGCGCCGCGTCGGCGAGCAAAGCTGCGACGTCGGCGAGTTCCTTGGGCAAGGCCTCGCGCCGCCGCCCCATCAGCCGCGCCGCTTCGCCCGGACCCGCCTGTGCGT
>JBOGSE010000449.1:0-12528 GCA_050694895.1 bacterium
TCCATGATCTTCGACAGCAGAATCTCTTCGGGATCGCCGGCGCGGCGGTACTGGTCGCTCTCCTGCGCCTTTGCGTAGAGGTAGAAGTCGCCCACGTCTTCGTGGTCAACCATCTCCGGCTCGCGCGAGGACCGCCGGTAGCTGTCGATATAGGCATTCATCAGGATCTTGTACAGCCAGGCACGCGCATTGGTGCCGGTCTGAAACGTGTGAAACGACCGCCACGCCTTCAGGAATGTATCCTGGATCAGATCCTCGGCGGCGGCGCGGTTGCGGGTCAGGCGCAGGGCGGACCCGTAGAGGCTGTCGAGGTGCTCATTCACCAGCGCCTCGAATCGTGCCCGGTCCTCCGACGAGACCGCAAGCGAGCCTTCCGTGCTCATGGTGAGAATACCCATAGCTTCCTACCGCCCAACGGAGGAGGCAAGGCCGGCATTCCCTTCACGGCAGTTATGACCCGCGGCGTGCCGCGCGGCGGAGCGTCGTGGCCCGCTTGGGCGCGTCCGCCTCCCCGGCCATCACGGCGCGGGGTTCGAAGCCCGGGGCCGACGGCCTCCGGCCGGCCGGACGCAGATCGGCCAGCGTGAGCCGGTTCAGGACGCCGTCGGTGGCGGCCTGAATCGCCTGCCAGACCGGACGCAGGCCGCATCCCGATACGTAGACGCAGTCGGGGTCTGTAACCTCGACACACCACCAGGGCGATGTGGTGCCTTCCAGAACCCCAAACGCCTCACGGAGACTGATCGCTTCCGGCGGCCGCGACAGGCTGTGCCCGCCGGCGGGTCCGCGCTTGCTCGACACGAGCCCCGCCCGGCGCAGCGTCGTCATCAACTGATTGAGGTACGGCTCGGGCAGACCCTGACGGAGGGCGATCGCCCGGCTGTGCACCGGACCTTCGCCGTAGTGCGCGACCAGATCGAGCAGGGCGCGCATGCCGTATTCTGCCCGTGTCGAGACTTTCATACGACCGCGAGCTCCTCGTCGAGAATCGCGTTGTCGCCTTCTCTGCCCTTCATGATCCGAAACGCGCGCACCAGAGGGGTCTCCCTGGTCTGAAGGGAGACGATGACGTAGGCGACATCGGGGTAGTAGGCTTTTGCGACGTCCGTTCGCGACGGATAGGCCGGGGAGCGCGTGTGCGAGTGATAGATTCCCAGCAGCTCCAGGCCCTTCGCGTCGATATCCTTGAAGAACTGCAACTGTTCGTGGGGATCCAGACGGTACGTGAAGGGACTCTGATCGATATTCCGGCCTCGGAACAGGTGCGCCACGCGCGTGCCAACCCCGGCGAGCAGGCCGCAGCACTCGTTGGGAAACTCCTCCTGCGCGTGCTCGATCATGGCGTCAATCTGCGCCCGGGACATCTCCAACCCCATTCGCTTCATTATATACCAGGGACCGCCGGCCGGCCCCCCTGAGCCGCTCCCCAGACCTGTGTGGAAAGATAACGGTCGCCCCCGTCGGGGAACACGACGACGACCACGCCCCTAGAAAGCTCCCGGCCTACCGCCAGCGCGGCGAGCAGCGCCGCTCCCGATGAGGGGCCGGCAAACACCCCCTCCTCTCTCGCCAGCCGGCGGGTCATCACGTAGGCATCGTCGGTAGCGACACGGAGCGTGCGGTGCGGCACACTCGGGTCATAGATCCCCGGCACGATGGCCGTGGGCAGATGCTTCCACCCCTCGATCCCGTGGAATCCATCGTCGGGCTCGGCGGCAACGACCTCGATAGCGGGATCGACTTCGCGCAACCGCCGCCCAACCCCCACGAGCGTGCCGCTCGTGCCCACGCCGGCGACAAAGTGCGTGAGCCGTCCGTGCGTCTGCGCCACGATCTCCGGGCCGGTGCCGTCGTAGTGCGCGCGCCAGTTGCTCGGGTTGTTGTACTGGTCGAGATAGGCGTACCGCTCGGGGGAGCGCGCCACGATCTCGCGGGCCACGAGGATGGCGCCGTCTGAGCCTTCGAGCGGATCGGAGAGGACGAGTTCGGCACCATACGCGCGCAGGATCCCCTTGCGCTCCTCGCTCGCATTGCCCGGCAGGACCAGCGTGGTGCGGTACCCCTTGATGGCGGCGATCATCGCGTAGGCGATGCCGGCGTTGCCGCTGGTCGAGTCCAGCAGGATCCGCCCGGAAGACAGACGCCCGTCGCGCTCGGCGTCTTCGACGATACGCAGCATCGGCCGATCTTTCACCGAGCCGCCGGGATTGTATCCTTCGAGCTTGGCGTACAGTTCGACGCCCGACCGTAGACCTTCACGCGCCGCAATGTGCCGGATCGGCACGAGGGGTGTGTTGCCGATCAGGGCCAACAGCTCGGTCCCGATCGCGTGCGTGGGTCCGGGCACGATTCGGTACGCCATCACTCGTCGTAGAGGACTGTCGCCTCGGGATAATGCCGCACCCGATGCTCGAGCAGGCGCGTGCGAATCAGCTCATCCAGCCGGGACTGCTTGACTCCGGCGGGCTCGGCCGCGCGCAGGAGCGAGAGGTCGACGTTCACGCGAAGCGCCCGCAGAGGGACGACGTGGCGGCTGATCCCACTGGGGAGTTTTACCGCGAGACGCGCGATTGCACGAACATCGTG
Organism: bacterium; assembly: GCA_050694895.1. Taxonomy (GTDB): domain Bacteria; phylum Sysuimicrobiota; class Sysuimicrobiia; order Sysuimicrobiales; family Humicultoraceae; genus JBQTJP01. The sequence goes on from JBOGSE010000449.1 coordinate 2,587, forward strand.
CTTGGTGAGCTTGGGGAAAAGCACGAGGACCGTGTCGCGGCCGAGCTCGGGGCCGAGAGCCTCCAGGCTGCTCGCCTCCACACGGTAGATGGACCCGCGTCCTTTGTAGCGGCCGACGACATCGGCCAGCATCCCTATGCGGTCGGCCAGGCCGCCTTCCCCGGGCAGACCATAGGCGCCGGCAGGGGTCAGCAGGCCGCAGACGAGCCACCCATCATCGAGCGCCACGCGAACCGCGTCGGCCGGCATCGCCCGCCACGCGCTGCCCTGCCGCTGGTGTTCCATGATCTGGGTGCCGTCCGCGAGCGCGTGGGCCCAGACATCGAGGGTGACGGCGGCGTCATCGTAGTCGATGACCTGTACGAGTTGATCCGGCACGCCGACCGCTCGAAGGGCGGTGACCCTGTTGGCGCCGTCAAGGACGACGTACGTGCCGGCCTCGAGGGGCGCGGCCACCGGCGGGTTCCGCAGCACGCCGTCGGCGACCAGTTGCCGGCGGAGCCGCTCGACGCGCTCGGGATCACTTTCTTCGTGCAGGAGGACCGCGTCGGAAGGGACGACGCGCAGGTCTGGGAGGCGCGGCGCAGGCGTGCGCCCGCGGCCGCCCGCGAGGGCGGGCGCCATCACCCCATCCGGCGGGCCAGGTGGTCGATCAGGTCGATCTTGGTGACGATCCCGACGACCGCGCCGTGGCTGACGACGACGACCGCGTTCGCGGTCGCAAAGAGGTCGGCGAGCTCGCTCACGGGCTCCTCCGGCGTCACCACCGGTGGTGCGGGCTCGACCAACGGAGCGATGGGATCGTCGGCGCCGTGATCGCCATCCAGCAGGTATGTCAGCAGTGCCACCTCGCTCACCAGACCGGCCAGGCGGCCGCCGTCGACCACCGGCAGTTGGGAGATGTCGAAAGATTTCATACGCGCGACCACTTCGCGGACCGAGTCGGTCATCGCGGCGGTGATGACGTCGGTGCTGGGTGCCGGCGCCCCTTTCGCCGCGAGCAGGTCGGCCACGGGGCCCGCGTCCCTTTCAAGGAACCCATGCTCGCGCATCCAGTCGTCGGAGAAGATCTTCGAGAGATAGCGAGCGCCGTCGTCTGGAAAGATGACGACGACGCGGAGACCCTCACCCAGGTCCGGCCGGGCCCGCAGGTACTTCAGGGCCGCGGCGAGCGCGGCGCCGCTGCTCCCGCCGCAGAACAGTCCTTCCTCCCGCACCAGCCGGCGCGTCATGACAAACGCTTCCCGATCGGTGACCGGGATCACCTGATCGACGACCGAAAAGTCCATCGTCGAGGGCAGGAAGTCCTCGCCGATCCCTTCGACCTTGTACGTGTGCGCTTCAGGGAGGACCTTGGTCCGGAAGTATTCCGTGTACACCGAGCCCACCGGGTCCGCGCCGATGACGATGATGCCGGGATGACGCTCCTTGAGGTAGCGGCCGGCACCCGAGATTGTCCCCCCCGTCCCCATGCCGGCAACGAGGACATCGAGTCTCCCGCCGGCCTGGCGCCAGAGCTCAGGACCCGTCGCGTCGTAGTGCACTTGAGGGTTGATGGGATTGTGATATTGACCGGCGTAGTATGCGGCCGTCTCTTCGGCGATTCTGCGGCTGACGCTGTAATACGAGCGGGGATCCTCCGGCGCGACCGCGGTGGGGGTAATGACGACCCGCGCGCCGAACGCGCGGAGAAGCCGGATCTTCTCGTCGGACATCTTGTCGGGCATGACGAAGACCGTCTGATATCCGCGCACGGCCGCGGCGATGGCAATACCCACGCCGGTGTTGCCACTGGTCGCCTCGACGATCGTCCCCCCGGGTCGCAGCGCCCCGCGGCGCTCCGCGTCGGCGATCATCGCGATTCCGATGCGGTCCTTGACCGATCCGCCCGGGTTGAGGAACTCGAGCTTCGCGAGCACCTCGGCCCGCACGGTGCGGGCCACCTTGTGGAGCCGAACCAGCGGTGTGTTTCCGATGGCGTCGAGGATCGAATCGAGGATCGCTTCTGATGACATCGACCTACGCGGCCGGCCACGGGTTCGCCGCGCGGGACGCGCAGTGCGGCCGATGGTCTTGCGTCCTCCGGCCGTCGCGCCCCCGGCCATCGCCGGAATAATCGAGACTTCGTCGCGGTCCCGCAGCGGCGTTGCCAGACCCGCCAGCGAGCGGATTTCCGCGGAGTTCACGAAGATGTTGACATAGGCGCGGACCGCCCCCTGGTCATCGAGCACGTAACTGCGCACGCCGGGGTATCGCGTCTCCAGCCCGTCGAGGAGCTCGGCCACGGAGGCCGCGGGCACCTGGACACGGGTCTCTCCGGCCGTCAGACGGCGCAGTGGCGCGGGGATGAACGCGGTCGCCACGCTAGATCCTGGCCAGCGCCTGGTCGAGGTCGGCCATCAGGTCGTCGACGTGCTCGATGCCGACCGAAAATCGCAGCAGGCCGCCGTCGATCGCCAGCGGCGACCCCGCCAGCGACGCATGGGTCATGCTGGCGGGATGATCGACGAGCGACTCGACACCGCCCAGGCTCTCGGCGAGAATGAACAACCTGGTCGACGACGCGACGGCCGCCGCGGCGGCGGCGCCGCCGCGGACGATGCAGGACACCATGCCGCCAAACCCGTTCATCTGCCGCGCGGCCAGCGCATGCCCCGGATGATCGGGCAGACCCGGGTAGAAGACCCGCTCGACCTTCTTGTGGGATGCCAGAAATTCGGCAATCGCCTGACCGTTGGCGCTGTGCTGACGCATGCGGACACCCAGTGTCTTGATGCCCCGCAGCACGAGCCAGCAGTCGAACGGTCCCGGCACCGCCCCCACGGCGTTCTGATGGAACTTCAACGTCTCTGCGAGGTCGTCGCGGCTCGTGACGAGCGCCCCACCGATCACGTCGCTGTGGCCACCCAGGTACTTGGTCGTCGAGTGCATGACGATATCGGCGCCCCACCGCAGCGGCTGCTGCGCGTAGGGCGATGCGAAGGTGTTGTCAACGGCGACGATCGCGCCCCGATCCCTGGCCATGGCCGAGATCGCGGTGATGTCGAGCACTTTGAGATACGGATTCGTGGGCGTCTCGATCAACACGTACCGCGTCGTTGGCCGAAATGCCGCCTCGACCGTCTCCAGGCTCGTCATGTCAACGAACGAACTCTGGAGTCCATAGCGCTCGAGCACCCGCACGAGCAGCCGGTACGTCCCCCCATAGACGTCATCGGGTGCCAGGATGTGATCCCCGGGATTGAGCAGGTACGTCATCGCGCTGATCGCCGCCATCCCGGAGGCAAACCCCAGGCCAGACGTGCCCTCTTCCAGCGACGCCAGCGCCTCCTCGAGGGCGCGTCGCGTGGGGTTGTCGGTCCGGGAGTAGTCGTAGCCGCGATGCCGGCCGGGCGATTCCTGTGCATACGTCGACGTCTGATAGATCGGCACGATCACGGCGCCGGTTGTCGGATCCGGCGGCTGGCCATCGTGGATGGCGCGTGTCTCCAGGTGCATGCGCCGCCTAGCCGTGCGCAACGGCTGCCTCCTGCGCCAGTGCGTCATCGACGACTGCGCGATCGACCCGGGCCAGATCTATGCCAAAGGCATTCGCAAACCGCCCTGCGTAGAGCCGACCAACCTCGGCCAGGTCGACGCTGTGCCCCAACACCCGCGCCATCGATGTCACCGGGCGTCCGAGCCCGCACGGGTTGATGACCGAGAACGCGTCGAGGTCGGTGTTCACGTTGAGCGCGAACCCGTGCATGGTCACGCGTCGCCTGACGGCCACGCCCACCGCGCAGATCTTTGCCCCATCGACCCAGACACCCGGAAACCCGCGCTCGCGGCTCACCGTAATCCCAAAGATCTCAAGCGTCGCAATGACCGACGCCTCGAGGACCCGCATGAAGCGGACGACATCTTCGTTGAGCGCCCGCAGGTCAACGATAGGATATCCGACCATCTGACCCGGCCCGTGGTAGGTGACATCACCGCCGCGCTCGATGTCGAGCACCTCGATGCCCCGCGCGGCGAGCGCGTCGGGCGAGACCACAAGGTTACTGCGTCTTCCGCTCCTGCCGATCGTCACCACCGGGGCATGCTCAAGCAGGATCAGGGTGTCTGGAACCGAGCCGGCCTGCCGTGCCGCGACCAACGCGCGTTGCAATGCCCAGATCCCGGCATACGCGGCGGGGCTGCCCAGCAGGTCAAGCAGCCACCCGCGTACCGGCGCCATCGGAGACTCCGCTAGATCACCCCAAAATCCACAGAACGGATTTTGGGGGCCCCGATCCTATCGCCGGACAGTGTTTCTCAGACATGTACCTAGCCGGTCGGAGCAGGACGGGCGGCGGGCACGCGCGCCCCGGGGTCGGGAGCCTCAGGTCGGTGACCCGCGGCCCCGGCCACGGCATGGCCATCGTGGAAGCACGTCAGGATGTGCCCGGGCGTCAGCGTGACGGTCACGCGCGCGCCCGGACTCAGCCCCGTCGTGTGGGGCTGCATGCTGTGGATGTTGCGCCCCGACGGCAGCTGCACGCAGTAGATCACCTCGGAGCCCTGAAAGAGGCGACGCAGCACGGTCGCGGTGCCGTCGGCGGCCGCGGCGACCGTCACGTCGTCCGGACGCACGAGCACTTCGACGGGCGTGTCGGGGGCCAGCGGGGCGTGCTGCGGGATCAACCCGATCTCTGTCTTGAGTCCCTGGGGCGTCACCCTGGCCGGAACGAAATCGGCGCGGCCGAAAAACGCGGCGACAAAGCGCGAACGGGGAGTATGAAAGATGCCTTCGGGCGTATCCACCTGCTCGAGCCGGCCGCCACGCAGCAGACCGACGCGATCACCCAACAGCAGCGCCTCATGTTGATCGTGGGTGACGAAAATCGCGCTGGTCCCGGTCTGCTTGAGAATTCCACGGACCTCGTCGCGGAGATGCGCGCGCAGGTCGGCATCGAGATCGCTGAACGGCTCGTCCAGGAGCACCGCAAACGGCCGGGGCGCAAGCGCCCTCGCCAGCGCGACCCGCTGCTGTTCCCCCCCGGACAGTTCGTGAGGATAGCGCGCGCCGAAGTCGCGCATCCCGACCAGGTCGAGCGCCTCGTCGGTTCGCGGAGACCGATCGAACCAGTTGAGGCAGTGCAGACCAAACGCGACGTTCTCTGCGGCGGTCAGATGCGGGAACAACGCATAGTCTTGGAAGACCATGCCAACGCCGCGGGCTTCGGGCGGAATCCAGACACCCCCACCGGCGACCTGGCGACCGGCGATCCATACCTCACCGGCATCGGGCCGCTCGAATCCGGCGATCAGGCGCAGGGCGGTCGTCTTGCCGCTGCCGCTCGGTCCAAGCAGCGCCAGGATCTCGCCTTCCGCGACGGTCAGCGAAAGCCCATCCAGGGCCGGGGGTGTGGCGCCGTCGTACCGGCGCACGACGTCTCGCAGCACGACCACCGATGGCCCACCGGCATCCATCATCCGATCTCGATCCCCCTCTTCGCAGCGTGGCGCAGGAGCACGGCAAGTGGCAGCGCGGCGGCCACGATCAGCAACAGACCCGGGAGGGCTGCCTGCGTGTAGATCCCATCCATCGCCGACAGCCACGTCCGCACCGGAAGCGTATCAAAGCCTGGGGGCCGCAACAAGAGATTGACCGGGAGATCCTTGAGCACGTTGAGGAATACGACCACCCATCCCGCCGCCAGATGCGGCCGCAGCAGCGGGACGTCGATGCGCCAGAACACGTTCGCCGGGCGCTCTCCCAGGCCGCGGGCGGCCTCTCCCAGTCGCCGCGGCAGCTGCGTCAGGCCCGATTCGACCGCGCGCAGGCCCCCGGACAGGTAGCGCACCATGAAGGCACCGACCATTACGGGCATCGTGCCGTACAGCCACGGGGCGATGCCGTTGGTGAGGAAGGCAATGGCCAGAACGACCACGATTCCCGGCAGCGCATATCCAGACTGACCGGCCGCCCAGATGATCCACGCCGGCCGGCCCGGGAACCGAGAGCGCAGATATGCCGGGGGAATCGCCAGGGCCATGATGACCGTGGCGGCGAGTGCCGCGAGCAGCAGGCTCCGCCCCGCGGCCGTCCATGCGCCGGCACCCGTAGCCCAGGCGTGCCCGTCTTGGGGGCGCACGATCCCCGCGTAGGCCCAGGATCCCAACACCATGACGGGCAGCACCAGCGCGAGTGTGACAATTGCGCCGGCCGCCAGCAGAGCGACCGACCGACGGCGCCCGAGCGGCCGGGGGGCCGGCGGACGCCACGATGCGTCGCTCTGATGCAGGCGTCCCCCTCCCCGCAGGCGGGTTTCCAGCCAGAGGAATCCCAGCGTCAGTGCGATTGCCTGCAGGCCGAGGGCGGCCGCCGCGGACCGATCGTAGAACGCGGTCAGTTGATAGTAGATCTCGGTCGCAAGGGTATCGTAGCGCAGCAACACCATCGTGCCGAAATCCGCCAGCGCGTACAGCGACGGAAAGAAGATTCCCGCGCCCAGCGCCGGCCGGATGAGGGGCAGCGTGACGCTCCAGAAGATCCGCCCCGATGATCGCCCCGTCGTTCGGGCCACCTCATCGAGGGTGCGGCTGACGCGCCGGAGCGCCGCCGAGGCGAACAGGAAGCTGTACGGGAATGTGTAGAGTCCCAGGACAACCGCCGCGCCCGCAAGCCCGTAGGGCGGGAGCGCCACACCGATCACGCGGTCGACCACGCCACCCCGGCTGAACAGGTGCACGGCCACAATCGCCCCAAGATACGGTGGCATCGCCAGTGGCAGGGCAAGCGCGACGCGCCAGAACTGCCGGCCCGGCAGATCGGTTCGCTCCACCAGGTATGCCAGGCCCGCACCGAGGATCACGGAAATGGCGCTGGCAGATGCGGCCAGCCCCAGCGTCGCGGCAAGCAGACCAAACATGCGCGGTGATGCCAGCAGATGCAGGATCACCGGACCGCCCGCTACCGCCCGCGCGATGAGGAAGACCAATGGACCGGCCGCAACGCCCGCGATCGCGACCGACGGGACGAGCAGCGCCCATGGCACGGACGGGCCGCTCGCGTCCGGCGCGAAGCGATCGACGGCCGCGGTCCTCACGCTACTGGAAAAACCCGTCGCGGATCAGCCGCAGCGTGCTCTCGCGGAGGTCGCCGAGTTTCTGGTAGGGCACACTCATTCGCACGAACTGATTGAGCGGGCGCACATCAGGATGCAGTGGCACGCCGGGCATGATCGGGTACTCAAAGTTCGCCTTCGCATAGAATTCCTGGGCTTTGGGATCCGCCGCCAGGAAGTCGACCATGCGCCGCGCGCCGGCAGGATTCGGGCCGCGCATCACGATGCCAATCCCCGTGGGGGAAAAGAGGACGCCCATTCCGCTCGCCCCCTGGTCCGGATAGATGATGTCGATGTTCCGGCTGCCTTCTGCCACCTGGAGGTGGTAGTAGTAGTGGTTCGCCACACCGACGACCGCCTCGTCCCGAGCGACCGCCTCGCGCACCTGTGTGCCTCCCGCGACGAGTATCGGACGGTTGCCGCGGAGTCGCTGGAAGAACAGCGCGGTCCACTGGTCGCCCCGAACCACGCGCAGCGCCGAGAGCCAGGCGACGACGTACTCGTTGGTGAAGACGGGCATCACCATCCGTGACTGCCAGCGCGCGTCCGCCAGGTCGAGCATTGAGGCCGGGGCGCTCAGGCGTGCGTAGGCCATGCGGTCTCGGTTGACCAATAGCACGTGCGCGCGGGCGGAGAGCCCGATCCATGTCCCGTCGTGCGCGCGGTACTCGACGGGGATCCGCCGCACCGCCGCGCCCAGATAGGGCTCGAGCGCGCCCTGCCGTCGCAGCACCTCGAGGATCGAGACCTCGTTGGAGATGAAGACATCGGCGCGCGGCCTGGCGCGCTCTTCGAGTACCAGGTTGGCGAGTTCGCCGGCCGTGCCGCTCCGGACGTTCACACGCAGCCCGGTCTGCTGACGGAACCGGTCGATCACCGGCAGGATCAGGGGCTCGCGCCGCGCGGAGTAGACCACGATTTCGGTGGGCTGCGCGACCACCGACCCGGTCATGAGCAGCGCGAGCGTGACAGCAACCGTGTACGTGGCAGTCCTCACCGCGATGGGCCTCCCTGCACCGGGCGTGTGGCTATAGATGGGTGAACGAACCCGGATCGGCTGGGTGTCGATTGTTGACTAATTTCGTCAATTATATTCGACGTCCCTGCGGGCCGAAAGGTTTGCCGCGGGGCGCGGTTCGGGTGAGACCCAGGAGAGGGCCATCCGGCAGGATCAGGGCGCGGTCCGGGCAGAGGGGGCAGCCGGGGCGCGAACCGCCGCGCCGGACAGCCGGCGCCCCCTCGGGGATTGCTCGAGCTTACTCACATGGCGGCAGATCGATCGTGATCGGCGCGTCGAAGTCGTAATAGTCCATGCCTCCCAGGACCTTGCCGTTCGCATCGAAGGACTCGATCCGCCTGGGCACCTGCCGGTCGGCCAGCACGTAGATCCGCATCTTCGTGTTCGTGTTTTGCCGCTGGTCAACGTACGTGAGATCGTAGCCACGCGTCCGGGCGCCATCGATGGTCATCTCCCCGGCACGCGCGACCGTGACTTCCGGGGTGGATGCTGACGAAGACGCATCCGCCTGAGGCCGCTGGCATTGCCAGACGCCGGGGCGGATGTCAGCGCCGGCCGGGACGAACTGTGACATGATCCTCTGGGTGATCGCTTGCGTGACCGCGCCGATCACCATGTTGGTCACGAATCCGATCGGATCCATAAATGCCGAGATGAGGCCGAAGATGCCGCCGCCAAGGATCCGATTGACGAGCGAAGGGGCCTGGGCGGGATTCTGCGAGGCGACCTGCGCCACTTGCCCCTTGAGTGTGATACGCCGGCGGGCGGGTTCCTGTCCGACCCGGACGAGCTCCATGGTCATCATGTCTTCCATGTCCATGACCATCCGATTCCGGTCCGGGTTGACGAACTCCATCACCATGCGCATCTTGTCCGCGCCCTGCACGTCCGGCGGCGGCACCACTCGCATCCGGTACGATCGTAGGGCGCCCAGGCGCTGCCAGGCCGTTCCGACTTCCTGCCAGGCCGCGGCATCGCCCTTGATCGTCGGCTGAGACTGCGCCAACGCCGGTGAGGCCACAAGGACGACAAGCACAATGGCGAGCAGCTTCATAAGCGGCTCCCTTTCTCAGGCCCCGATCACGGTTGAATCCCGGCCAGTTCGCGCATCGCCGACTTGATGGCTTCCCCGGGGTACGCGAAGTCCTCCAACTTACCCGCCAGGTGCGCCTCATATGCGCCGAGATCGAAGTGCCCGTGACCGGAGAGGCCGAACAGAATCGTCCGCGGCTTTCCCTCGACCTTGGCCTCAATGGCCTCGTCGATCGCTTTGCGGATCGCGTGGGCCGACTCCGGTGCCGGGATGATCCCCTCGGCGCGCGCGAATTGCAGCGCCGCGTCGAAAACGGTTCGCTGCTGGTAGGCTACGGCTTCGACGTACTTGTGATGGTAGAGCAGGCACAGTAGCGGCGCGTCGCCGTGGTAGCGGAGCCCGCCGGCATGGATGCCGGGCGGGACGAACGTATGCCCGAGGGTGTACATCTTGACCAGCGGGGTCGTCGCCGCGGTATCCCCGAAGTCATAGAGGTAGTCGCCGCGGGTCAGCGTGGGGCACGCGTCTGGCTCGACCGCGACGAAGCGCACCGCCCGTCCTTTGAACTTCTCAGGCATGAATGGGAAGGCCAGGCCGGAGAAGTTGCTCCCGCCCCCGACGCAACCGATGATGACGTCCGGTGGGTCGCCGGCCATCTCCATTTGCTTCCTGGCCTCAAGCCCCACGACGGTCTGGTGCATCAGCACATGATTCAGGACGCTGCCCAGCGAGTACTTGGTGTCGTCGTGCGTGGCGGCGTCCTCGACCGCCTCACTGATGGCGATGCCCAGGCTGCCGGG
>JBOGSE010000450.1:0-2663 GCA_050694895.1 bacterium
GCGGCGCTCGTCCGCCATCCCCTCGTTCGGCGGATCGCGCTGATTGGCTCGGTGGAAGCGGGGCGCGCGGTCATGCGCGGAGCCAGCGATGGGCTCAAGACCGTCACGCTGGAGCTCGGCGGGAAGAACCCCTTGATCCTGTTTCCCGAGATCGACCCGAACGAGGCGGCCGAGGCCGCGATCGGCGCGATGAACCTCAACCGCGCCGGACAGTCGTGCAGCAGCACGTCGCGTGTGTTCGTGCACCGCCATCTCCACGATCGCTTCGTCGAGGCGTTGCTGGCGCGAGTGAAAGCGCTCCGGCTGGGCCTGCCCGAGCGCGAGGAAAGTCAGGTCGGCTGCCTGATCTCTCGCGAGCATTACGACAAGGTGCTCTCCTACATCGAAGCGGGGAAGCGCGACGGGGCGCGGCTGCTGTTCGGCGGCGGGCCGCCCGAAGACCCGGCGCTGCGCCGCGGTTTCTTCATCCAGCCGACCCTGTTCGATGGCGTCCGGCCCGAGATGCAGATCGCGCAGGAAGAGATCTTCGGCCCGGTGATCGCCATCATGACCTGGGATGATGAGGACGAAATGATCCGCCAGGCCAACGGCGTCATTTATGGCCTCAGCGCCGCGATCTACACGCATGATTATGCGAAGGCCCACCGGCTCGCCCGGCGTATCGAGGCCGGATACATCTGGGTGAATATCCCCGGTGGCCACGCGCTCGGCTCGCCATATGGCGGCATCAAGCAGAGCGGTCTCGGCCGGGAAGAGTGCCTGGACGAGCTGCTGAGCTACACGCAGATCAAGAGCGTCCGTATGCGCCTGCCGGGGTAGCAGTCCCGGTCTGGCCCCGGATAGGGCCGCGGTCCCCGCAGGCAAGGGTTTGCCGGGGGTCTAGTGAATACTAGGGGCAACACTATTCGCCGGAGCGCTCGACCCATAAGGGGAGGGAATCGTATGCCAAAGGCTTCCATGGCAAGTCTGTTCAGGCGCTTGGCAGTTGCAGCGGCCGTGCTGGCTCTCGCCGCGGGTCTGGTGGGCACCGCCGCCGCCCAGGCCCCCGTGCGGTTGACGGTCTATACCGCGCTCGAAAACGAGCAGCTGGCTCCATACAAGGCGGCCTTTGAAGCCGCCAGCCCCGGCACCATCATCGACTGGGTGCGCGATTCGACCGGGGTCATTACGGCGCGCATCCTGGCCGAAAAAGAGAACCCGCGGGCAGACGTCATCTGGGGTCTGGCCGTCACCAGCATGCTCATCTTCGACGATCAAAATATGCTCCTCCCGTACACCCCGAGAGGGGCCGACCAGCTCAAGCCCGCTTTCCGCGACACCAAGAATCCCATGACCTGGACCGGCATGGACGCCTGGCTCTCGGTCATCTGCTACAACCACGTCGAAGCCAAGCAGAAGGGGCTGCGGGCCCCGTCCACCTGGCAAGATCTGCTGAACCCGGCGTACAAGGGACGGATCGTGATGCCCAACCCCGCGTCATCCGGCACGGGCTACCTGACGATCGCCGCCTGGCTGCAGATGCTCGGCGAAGAGAAGGGCTGGGCCTTCATGGACAAACTCCACGAGAACATCGGCGTCTATCTCCACTCCGGCACGGCCCCGTGCAACCGGGCCGCCCAGGGCGAGTACGCCATGGCGATCGCGTTCGACGCGCGCGGCGCGCTCTTGAAGCAGCAGGGAGCCCCGATTGAAGTGATCATCCCGAAGGAAGGCGCCGGCTGGGATATGGAGGCGACCGCGATCCTCCGCGGGACGCGCAACGTCGCCGGGGCACAGCGCGTGGCCGACTTCGCCGTCAGCCGAAGGGCCAACGAGCTCTACAATCAGTTCTATTCGATCGTGGCCCTGCCCGGCCTGACCAATGTGCCGCCCTTCTATCCGCCGAACGCCGAGAAGGCCATGTTCAAGAACGACCTGGCCTGGATGGCCAAGAACCGGGCGCGCGTCCTGCAGGAGTGGTCACGGCGCTACGACACGAAGTCCGCGCCGCGCTGATCGGCGCGCCGTCTCTTGAGAAGGTGCCCCGGCCCCCGTCTGCTCCGTAGCGGGGGCTGGAGTGTTTCTCATGAGTACTGAAAGCGTCAGCACCGAACCCAGCGGGGCAGGCCGCCAGACCGGCGCGCCCTATCTTCAGGTTGAGCACATCTGGAAGGTATTCGGCGCCTTCACGGCTCTCAAAGACGTCTCATTCGATGTCTCCGCCGGCGACTTCGTCTGCCTGTTGGGGCCGTCGGGCTGCGGCAAGACAACCCTCCTGCGCATCATCATGGGCCTGGAGACCCAAACCCGCGGGCGCCTCCTCCGCGGGGACCGCGATATCTCCGCCCTGCCTCCCGCGGGCCGAGATTTCGGCATCGTCTTCCAGTCCTATGCCCTCTTCCCCAACCTGACCGTGTTCGACAACGTCGCCTACGGTCTCCACAGCCGCAAGATGAGCCGCCCGCAAATCAACGCACGCGTCGAGGAACTGCTGGCGCTCATCGGCCTGCCGGACGCCGGCGGCAAGTACCCGGCTCAACTCTCCGGAGGCCAGCAGCAGCGGGTGGCGCTGGCGCGCGCGCTCGCCCCATCCCCGAGCCTGCTGCTCTTGGACGAACCGCTCTCCGCGTTGGATGCGCGCCTGCGAGTTCGCCTGCGCCATGAGGTACGGAGCCTGCAGCGCC
>JBOGSE010000451.1:0-1373 GCA_050694895.1 bacterium
TTTTCTCACCGGGCGCCTCCGGGCACCGGTCGAAGCGGTCGCTAAGGACATCGTTTCCGCCGGCGGATCCGCCGAGGCGGCGGAGGTCAACGCTCTCGACGAGCAGGCTGTGGACAAGCATCTACAGTCCGTGATCGATAAGGCGGGCCGCGTCGATGTCTCGTTCAACGCGGTCGGGATCCCGGATACGAAGATTGTGGGTGTGCCTCTGGTCGAGCTGGATGTCGAGCAGTTCTCTCTGCCGATCACGGCCTACGCTACGACGTACTTCCTGACCGCACGCCTGGCGGCCCGGCGGATGGTCGCGAATAAATCGGGGGTGATCATGACCGTCACCGCACTCCTCTCGCGGACGGGCGTCCCATTGGTGGGAGGCTACGGTCCGGCGATGGCCGTCAAGGAGGCACTCACTCGAAATCTATCCGCCGAGCTCGCACCTCACGGCATTCGCGTGGTTGGTCTGCGACCACAGGCCATGCCGGAGACAGACACGATCAAGGAAGCCTTCGAGCCTCGCGCCATGGCATCGGGAATGACCTGGGAAAGGTGGCAAGAGATGCTCGCAAGTAGGACCCACCCGCGACGGCTTATGACGCTCGCGGAGATGGCTAACGTGGCGGTCTTCATGGCTTCCGATCAGGCGAGCGGGATGACGGGAACTACCGTCAATTTGACCATGGGCAGCCTGGATGACTAGTGCGAACATTCGGCCGAAGGCGTGCGATGCGCCACCACGACAAGTATCAGCCACAAGCGTCCGCTCCGGATTTGAGTTCGGGCTTTACTGCGTCGGCGCGAGCGCCGGACTGATGGTGATGTGGGTCGCGCTCGGCGTCATGAGCGTCCCCTTGATGGCGGTCGTCGCCGCCGTCGTGCTCGCCCAAAAGGTGCTACCGCCGAGCGCGTCGATTGACGTGCCGGTGGCGCTTGACGATCGTCGGGCTTGGAATCATGATTATCGTCGCGCCGGCCTCTGTTCCGGGATTCGTCCCGACGATGTGAAACGCGGCATAGCTGGCCCCACCCGCGAACGGAAGGAGAGAAACGCGATGACAGAACACACGATCGGAACACGTGAGGAGTGGCTCGCGGCACGGCTCGAGCTGCTCGAGGCGGAGAAGAAGCTGACGCGGCGCAGCGACGAGCTGACGCGGCGGCGGCAGGAGCTGCCCTGGGTCCGGATCGACAAGGAGTACCGATTCGAGACCGACGAGGGGAGCGCCTCGCTGGCAGACCTCTTCAGAGGACGCTCGCAGCTCCTCATCTACCACTTCATGTTCGGGCCCGAGTACACGGCAGGGTGTCCGGCCTGCTCGGCGGTCGCCGACGGCTTCGACGGCTTCGTCGTCCACCTGGCGAATCACGACGTCACG
>JBOGSE010000452.1:0-14576 GCA_050694895.1 bacterium
CGCCGCGCGTTGATCGCATCCGCCGCCGCCGGTGTGATCGTATAGTACTCCTCCCCCATCGTGTGATCGCGTATATCGTCCGCGGTGACCGGCTGAAATGTGCCCAGGCCGACGTGCAGGGTCAGCGTCACCACTTCGATTCCCTGTGCGCGGATGCGCTCGAGCAGCTCTGAGGTGAAATGCAGCCCGGCCGTCGGCGCGGCGACAGCGCCGTCTTCGCGCGCATACACGGTTTGATAGGCAGCCCTGATCGTTGGATCATCGCCGGGAGCCCGGATGTAGGGCGGGAGCGGCGCCTCGCCGGCGCTGCGGAGCACCTCCATCATGTCGCCCCCTCCACGCAGGCGCACCATGCGGCGCCCGTCGTGCAGTCGTTCGCCGATCTCGACCGTTGCCGCCCCGCCGCCGACCTCCACAAGCGCGCCCTCGTTGAGGCGGCGCCCCGGGCGTACCAGTGCCTCCCATGCCCCGTCGGTCGCCCGACGCAGCAGGAGGAGCTCGATCGCTCCGCCGGTCGACCGCCGCCCCTTCAGCCGCGCGGGAATAACCCGTGTATCGTTGACGACCAGGACATCGCCGGGGGCGAGATATTCGCCGATCTCGCTAAAGACGCGATGCGTGATGCGGCCGGTCGCGCGTTCCAGCACCAGCAGACGTGAGGAGTCCCTGGGCGAGACCGGCCGTTGCGCGATGAGTTCCGGGGGAAGCCTGTAGTCGAAGTCGGCCAGGCGCATCATGGCCGCGGGTGCCTCAGGGCCGCGCGCCGACGGTCACACCCGTGTAATAGTATCGAAGGATCTCGGCGTGATCGCGGCCGGCCAGCGCCAGACTCCGCGCGCCCCATTGGCTCATGCCGACGCCATGTCCGAATCCGCGCCCGGAGAACTGCACTCCGCCATCACCAACGGGCCGGATGACAAACAACGTGCTCCGCAACGTGTTTGCGCCGATGACGGAGCGAAAGTCGGTCCCGCGGATATCCATGGTCCCGATCGCCGTGTACAGCCGCAGCGTCACCACGCGCCCCGAGGGACTCGTCGCCGCGACGTCCAGGCGCCGGAGCCCGGCCAAAGCACGGCCGGTGCGTGAGGCGCGCGCCTCGATGGTGGGCAGATCCAGGCGCAGCGTCCACTCGTGGTTGGGCGCTTCCCTCGAGTGCGGATCCGCCACGCCGCGGAGGTGCGGGAGTATCGCGCCCCAGACGAACTCGCTGCTCTCGGTCGCCCCACCCGAATCGGTGTGGTACGGGGCGAACGCCACGCGGCCATCATAGAGCAGCACCACCCCGCGGGTGGCATCCACGGCCGCGCTCGTGCGCGGATCCTCCGCGGCCACACCACCATAGACCTGCGACTCGGTCGTCGCGCGCACATCGTACCCTTCCGCAGCGAACCGGCCGGCGCTGTGCACCGCCAGTGACCGCGCCGCGATCGCCTGTGCGCGCAGAGCCTCAGGCGGCCAGGCCGGGTTCATCTCACTGCGGACGACGCCGTAGAGGTACGCCTCGAGGTCGAGCTCGTTGATGACCGTCAGCCGGCCCGGCACGGTGCGGCGAATCTCCATGATGCCCCGATATGGCCGGCCGTTGACTGACAGAAACCCGGCGCGCGGCGCCAGCCTCACTGTGCCGCCAAAGGTCGTGGCCCCGACCTCGACCCCTCCGGTTCCCGCGCGCACCGTCAGGCGGCCACCCTCAATCGTCTCCCGTCGGCCCGAGTCGAGATCGGCAGCCTCAAGTGGGCCATCGGCACCGATGGCCACAGACTCCTGCGCGAGCAGCAGACCGACACGGGCGAGCGCGGGCGTCTGGGCGCCTGCCGGAAACCCCGGGACGGACGCGAAGGCGCACATCACGAGAAAGATAAAGACGCGAACGGGCATGGCTACCGCCGGACAACGAAGTTCAGAATGAGGGTGAGCAAGACACACGGCATCTCGGTTCCCTCACGAAGGCCACAACGCGCTCTGCACCCGCGGTCCGTCGGGCAGTGTCAGGCCCAAATGGACGTAGGCCGTGGGGGTTGCACGGCGTCCGGCCGGCGTGCGCGCGATGAATCCGGCTTTCAGCAGGAACGGCTCGACGACCTCCTCCAGGGTTTCGGTATCCTCGTGCAGCGAGGCCGCGAGCGCCTCGACCCCGGTGGGGCCGCCTCCATACACCTGAATGAGCGTCCGCAGGAGATCGCGGTCCAGCCCGTCGAGGCCCTGGTGGTCCACGCCTTCGAACTCGAGCGCGTCGTGCGCCACCGACCGGATGATGATCCCATCGGCCCGCACCTGGGCGAAGTCCCTCACGCGCCGGAGCAGCCGGTTGGCAATGCGCGGGGTGCCGCGAGACCGCCGGGCGATCTCATGCGCGCCCTCGCCGTCGATCTCGACCCCGAGTATTCCGGCAGAGCGGCGGACGACCTGGGCGAGCTCCTCTTCGGAGAAAAAGTCGAGATGGTGGAAGATCCCAAAGCGCTCGCGCAGCGGAGAGGACAGCAGCCCCGCGCGCGTCGTCGCCCCGATCAGCGTGAACGGCCGCAGTTGGTACCGGAGCGTCCGTGCGTGCTGGCCTTTGTCGAGGACAAAGTTCACGCAGAAGTCCTCCATCGCCGGGTAGAGGAACTCCTCGACGCTGCGCGGCAGGCGGTGAATCTCATCGATGAAGAGCACGTTCCCGGCATCCAGGTTTGTCAGGATGCCCATGAGATCGCCACCGCGCTCGAGCGCCGGACCGCTGGTTGTGACCAGCTCGGTTCCCATCTCGCGCGCCACGACGCCGGCGAGCGTCGTCTTGCCGAGCCCGGGGGGCCCGTGAAAGAGGACGTGATCGAGCGACTCACCGCGGCCGCGCGCGGCTTCAATGCTGATGCGCAGCCCTTCAATGACCCGGGCTTGCCCGATGCACTCCTCCAGCGTCTTGGGCCTGAGACTGCGAAGGACGTGCTCGTCCTCGACGGTCGGCTCGATATCGATGCGCTGTCTGCTCATGCGGGCGTATCTCGCTCGAGACGGTAGACTTCCTGAAAGAGCGCCTCGGCCGAATCGATCTGCGGCGCGCGCTTCAGCGCTTCGTCCACCATGCGGCGCGCCTCGGCGGCGCGGTGCCCGAGCTGGCGCGTGAGCACCTCGATGACTTCCTCGCGGAAGTCGGGTTCGCTTGGCTTCGCCGGACCGGCGGGCTCGCGAAGGAGGGCATACTTGCCCATCTTTCCATTCAATGCCGCAATGACCTTTTCGGCCGTGCGGCCGCCGATCCCCGGGAGCCGGCGAAGGAACGCCGCGTCGCGGCGCTCGATCGCATCGGCGATCGTGTGCACGGGGTGCACCATCGCGCGCAGCGCCTTGGTCGGCCCAAGGCCATCTACCGTGATGAACCGCTCAAAGAACTCCTGCTCGACCTCGCGCAGGAACCCGACGAGCACGGGGCGGGGCTGGTTGGCCGTGGCGTGATACGAGATGAAGAGCTCGAGCGTCGCGCCGTCACCCGCGGGCAAGGCCGCCGCGACAACGGGTGGCAGCGACACATCGTACCCTACACCGCCCGCTTCGACCAGCACCCTGCCCTCCTCCCGGCGCATGACCCGGCCGCGGAGATACCCGATCATTTTGACACCGAACTGAATCGGGCCAGCCCCGCGTACGCGAGGGCCAGCGCGTCCGCGGCATGAGGGTTGGCCAGGGTCTGCAAGCCAAGGAGAGCGCGGACGGAGGCCTGCACCTGAACCTTGCTGGCCGCGCCCGACCCTGTCACGGCGCGCTTGACGGCGGCCGGGGCGAGTGCCATCACGCCGACGCGCGCAGACGCAGCGGCCAGACAGATGATGCCACGGACGTGCCCCAACACGATGGCCGTGCGGGGAAAACGACCGTGCGCAAACAGGTCTTCGAGCACCACGAGCGTCGGCCGCAGCTCGCGGACGAGTACCTCCACCTCTTGATAGAGCTGGTGAAGGCGCACGCCGAGGTCGTCGCCGCGCGTCGAGAGGACGCCGATCTCGCACACCCGGGGCCCGTTCGGTCCAATCCGAAGCGCCCCGTACCCTGTCTGCTGTAGGCCAGGATCAAATCCAAGAATCACGGAGGACGCCCCGAGACGGTGAGGGCTCTGCTTGCTCGGGCGGGTGCGATGCAGCGACGAAAGGACGACCGGCATGATCGAACCTGCGTTCGATTATACCATTGTTGGGGTTGCGGGGACGTCGCCTTATGTCGCGAAGCCCAACTGGGCGGCGACTTCTCTCTGTCGCTCGTCGAGTGTGAGGAAGCTCAGACCCTTCCCCGTTGGCGCCAGAAATAGAGCGTTCGCCAAGTGCCAAAGATCGGCACCCTTCAGGTACCCAACAGCGACGACGCGGTCGAACTCCGGCGTGAGTTGCCTATTGGGGAACACCCATATGATCCACGACAGCAGCGCGGCTCCCTTGTCCCGGACCGCCTCACGAACCAGCGCCGAACGAAGTTCTGCCTCAAGAAGGTTGGAGGAAAAGAGCCGATCGAACCGGCGCAGGCGGGCAAGCAAGCGAGGAGCTGGAGGCTCGCCAAACGCGATCGCCACAAGGCAGGACGTATCAATGTATGCAAGCTTCACTCACGCGACTCCAGAAATCGTTTCAGGGCTCCCGGCCGCTTCACGAGCCTCCGAAGAGGACCGCTCCGTTTCGGGGTCGGACTGAGCAGGCCCGCATCCTCGAAACGCGCAAGCGACCGCTCCAAGCCACCCCCCCCTGTCTGAATCGGCCGGATCTCCGCGACTTCGCGGCCGCGGTAGGCGATCACCACGCGCTGTCCCGCTCGAACCCTACGAATGACTTCACTAAATTTGGCCTTGGCCTCATACGTGGAATAGACCATCATCCAATCGCCTCCGTCGGGACGGGCGTTACAGACTAGTCTGACCAGTCTGATAGACGCCGTCAAGAGACCCGTCTACTATGCGCCGTCGGCTGCGGGAGGTGGTTTTACAGAGGGTCGGTCTACCCCACCTGCTGCAAAATCTCGTCTGGGATATCGAAGTTGGCGTGCACGTGCTGCACGTCGTCGAGATCCTCGAGCCCTTCCAGCAGGCGGAGTACTTGCTGGGCCTCGCGCCCTTCGACCCGAACCGTGTTCTTGGGGTGCATCGTGATCTCGGCGCGTGTGACCGGGAGACCGCGCTCCACGAGCGCCTGTTTGATCTTGAACGTGTCCTCGGGCCGTGTGACGATCTCGAAACCGTCGTCGGTGACCCGCACGTCTTCGCTGCCCGCTTCCAGCGCTGCCAGGAGCACGTCGTCTTCGGATTGCTTGCCCCGCTCGACGGCGACCAACCCCTGGCGCTCGAACATCCACGCGACCGATCCGCTTCCCATGGTGCCGCCGTTGCGTGTGAACACCGCGCGCACCTCGCCCGCGGTCCGGTTGCGGTTGTCGGTGAGCGCTTCGACCATGACCGCCACCCCGCCCGGAGCGTACCCTTCATACACCACGGTCTCGTACTGCGCGCCCCCAAGCTCGCCGGAGGCGCGCTGAATCGCCCGCTGGACATTGTCGTTGGGGAGCCCCGCCTCCCGCGCGCGCTCGATCGCGGTCCGCAGGCGGATGTTGGCTTCGGGGTTGCTGCCGCCTTCCTTGGCGGCCACGGCGATCTCGCGGGACAGCTTGCTGAACAGCGTGCCGCGCACCTGATCCACCTTCTGCTTCTTGATCTTGATGTTGTGCCATTTCGAATGCCCCGACATGACCGCGCCCCCCTAGATCACCCCAAAATCCACAGAACGGATTTTGGGGGCCCCGATCCTATCGCCCGCAGGTGCTTCTCCGACATGCCCTAGCGGCCTGATGGATCGGGCCGGTCATCCGCGACGGTGATGATCCGCGAGATGCGCGCACCGTCGAGGCCAACGGCCTGAATCGTGATCACGTAGCGGCTGCCCGGCATGCGCGATGCGGGACGGAACTCATAGGCGAATGTCCCGGCGGCCGTCGTCTGCATGGCGACCTCAGCCACGCGCGCGCCTCCGCCGGTCCCCTCCGCGGTGACGATGATCGTCACGATCGCTCCCGGGGCCGACGCGCCGCTGATCAGGAACGGCGGCAAGAGTGCAGCGCCGTCGGCAGGATGGTTAATCACCAGCTGCAGAGGAGCCCCGTCGCCGCCCCCACTGGTCGCGGAGGTCGTGGTCAGTTGATACCGAGTCGGTGCCGATTCTCGGGTGAACACCTCGCGGCGCGGTTCAGGACACTCGGGGGTCGCCAGCAGCCCCGTGCCTGCACACACCGTGGTGATCACCACGCCCTCAGGAGGCGTCCAGTCGATGGCGGGAAACTTTGCGAGTGCGGGGCGCATGAACGCCGCCCAGGTCTCGGCCGGGATCCCTCCACCAACCACCCTGCGCATGGGCGTATTGTCGTCATTCCCCACCCAGACCGCGGTGGACAGATGCGGCGTATATCCGACAAACCAGGCGTTCCGGTAGTCATCCGTCGTACCGGTCTTGCCCGCGGCCGGCCGGCCGATGGCGGCCGCCGTCCCCGTGCCGCGCTGAATGACCCCCTTGAGGAGATCGGTCATGACGTAGGCGACATCCGCCCGCAGGCCGACCTCCCGAAGAGGACGGTGCTCTTCGAGCGCTTTTCCGCGCGCGTCGGTCACCTTCACGATCGACATCGGCCGCACGCGCAGCCCGCCGTTGGCCAGGGTCGAGAAGGCCGCGGCCATCTCGAGCGGCGTGACCTCGGAGCTACCGAGCGCCAGGGAGAGATACGGTTGGAGCGGAGACTCGATGCCCATCTTTTTCGCGTGCTCAACCACCTGATCGGGACCCACCTCGTGGAGCATGCGCACCGCGGGCACGTTGATCGACCGCTCGAGTGCGCGGCGCAAGGTCACCGGACCCGAGAACCGGCGGTCGTAATTCTTGGGGGACCAGTCCTTCGTTCCCGGAATCCTGTATGTGAGCGGCGAATCGTCAAGGACCCGCGTGGGCGGGATGCCGCGGTCGATAGCGGTCACGTATACGAAAGGCTTGAAGGCCGACCCCGGCTGCCGGCGGGCCTGCCAGGCGCGGTTGAACTGGCTGGACTCGAAGTCGGTCCCGCCGATCATGGCGCGCACCGCGCCGGTATTGGGATCGACCGCGACCAGCGCGGCCTGGCCAATGTTGAGCTTCCGCTTCTGCCCATTGGCGATCCCGGTGCGAACGGCCTTCTCCGCAATGGCCTGCATGCGGGTGTCCAGCGTTGTGTAGACCTTCAGACCACCCTTGTAGACCATGTCTTCGCCGTACGTCTCCAGCAGGCGCGCCAGGATGAACGAGACAAAATAGGGCGCCCGGATCCCGGCCAGACCCGCATTGGGCGGTGCGAGGGTGATCCTGGCAGTGCGCGCGCTGGCGGCTTCCTCGGTGCTGATGAATCCGAGGGACGCCATCTTCGCGAGCACCGCCTCCTGCCGCTGCTTGGCTCCCGCGAAGTTCCTGTAGGGCGAGTACAGGGACGGCGCGCGAAGCAGGCCGGCCAAAAGCGCGGCCTCGGGCAGCGACACGTTCTTGACCGGCTTGCCGAAGTACACGCGGGCGGCCATCTCGATACCGTAGGCGCCCTGGCCGAAGTACACCTGGTTGAGGTATCGCTCCAGGATCTCTTCTTTTGTGAGCCGGCGCTCGATCTCAATCGCCAGCAGGATCTCGGAGACTTTCCGGCCGATCGCGCGCTCCTGCGTGAGAAACACGGTGCGTGCCAGCTGCTGCGTGATCGTGCTGGCGCCCTCGACGAGCTCGGCCTCGCGCACGTTGCGCCACAGCGCGCGGGCGATGGCTCGTGGATCCACCCCTCGGTGGCTGTAGAAGCGCTCGTCCTCGATGGCCAGGACGGCCTGCCGGATCATGGGCGGAACGTCGGTGAGGGGCACGACCTGACGGTTCTCGCGAAAGAGTGAGGCGATGAGTTCGCCGCCGTCGGCGTAGATCCGGGTCGCCTGGCTCGGCGGCGCATAGAGGCGGGAGACATCGTGTGCCTGCCGGCCCACCGCGACGGCCACGCCCACCAGAATCCCTCCTCCAATCAGGAAGAGGAGGCCGACCAGCGCCGTGACGAGAATGGCCGCGGTCCACCGTGAACGACGGCGGGACGCCCGCGCGCGGGTCCGACGTCTCGGTCGCTGATCCTCTGGGGAGCGTGCTGGGCTCATACTCTCATCGGCAGGAGTCCCGCGGAGCTATGGACTCGCCATATTGTAGCACACCGCCGCGATGGTCTTTGATCATGACCACGCCGCGCCTTGACCACCCGTGCGCCTCGTGGTACGGTCGCGCCACGGGAGCGGGCCGCACACATGCGCACCTCCGAGTCGAAGAACAGGGTGGACGGCCAGGGCAGTCCGCGGCCGATCGTTGTCAAGGTCGGCACGACAACCCTGTGTGGGGACGGCCGGCGCCCGCTGCCGAGCCGGCTGTCCTCCATCGTCGGACAACTCGCGGCGCTGCATCGATCGGGCCGGTCCCTCGTGCTGGTGACGTCGGGGGCGATTGCCACCGGCGGGGCCACGTTGGGGCACGGCGGCTCGCCGTCGCTGGCGGAACGCCAGGCGCTGGCAGCCGTCGGCCAGCCACTCCTGATGCGGGAGTACGCTCGCCGGTTCGCGCGACACAAGATCACCGTGGCGCAGCTCCTGTTGACGGGTGACGATCTCGCGGTGCGACGGCGCTATCTCAACGCCCGTAACACGGTGGTGGCTTTGCTGCGCCGCCGGATCATCCCAATCGTGAACGAGAACGATACCGTCGCCACCGAAGAGATCCGGATCGGCGACAACGATACGCTGTCTGCGCAGGTCGCGATTCTGGTCGGGGCGGACCTCCTGTGCGTGCTCTCGGATGTGGACGGGCTCTACACTGGCGATCCCCGGCAGGATCCCGGCGCGCGTCCGATTCCCGAGGTCGCGGCGATCACACCCGAGATCGAGCGCGCGGCCAGACGGACACTCTCGGTGGTCGGCACCGGCGGCATGTCGACGAAGGTGGCGGCGGCGCGTCTGGCCACCGCGGCGGGGTGCACCGTCGTCGTGACCGACGGCCGGACCCCGCACGTGGTGGAGCGTGTTGCGGCTGGAGAGCGGCTGGGAACGTGGTTCCTGGCCGCACCCCGGGCGGTCGCGGGACGCAAACGGTGGTTGGTCGCGCGCGGCCGCGCGCGTGGCCGGATCGTCGTCGACGACGGCGCGGCGCAGGCACTCCGTGAGCGCGGCCGGAGCCTGCTGCCGTCTGGGATCAGCGAGGTGCACGGTGCGTTTGACGCGGGAGATCTCGTGACGGTCGTCGATCGCTCGGGCCGTGAGATTGCCCGCGGCATCACCGCGCACAGCCGCGTAGCCCTCGATCGGATGAAGGGCCGGCGCAGCGGCGAGATCGCGGGGATCGCGGAAGGGCGCATCGAAGCGATCCACCGCGATAATCTGGTGCTGTCGTAGCGAGCCGGCAGATGCCCGAGCGGACAGTGAAGCCCAAGAGCGTCGAGGCAGGGGATATCGCACCGATGGTCGCCCGTGCGCGGGCGGCGGCCGCCGCGCTGCGTACGCTGTCGACGCCCGAGAAGAACGCGGCACTCCTCCGCCTGGCCGAGGAGCTCGAGGCGGAGACCGACGGCCTGCTGCGGGCCAATGCCGGGGATGTCGCCGACGCCGAGCAGGCCGGGGTGCGGTCGGCGCTGCTCGACCGTCTGAGACTGTCCAAAGACCGCGTGCGCGCGATGGCCGACGGCGTACGCGCCGTGGCCGAGCTCCCCGATCCGGTCGGGGAGATCGTCGAGATCCAGACGCGGCCCAACGGCATGCGGGTCGGCCGCATGCACGCGCCGATCGGCGTTATCCTCATGATCTATGAGGCACGGCCAAACGTCACGATCGATGCGGCGGCGCTCTGCCTCAAGGCCGGTAATGCCGCAATTCTACGTGGAGGGCGCGAAGCGCGCAGGTCAAACGCCGCTCTGGGCGACCTGCTGGGCCGCGTCGGTCTCCCCGATGGGGCGGTGCAGGTCATTGCCGATTCCGACCATGCACTCGTCACGGCGCTGCTGGGCACCGAGGGGATCGATCTCGTCATTCCACGCGGGAGCGAGGGGCTCATCCGATCGGTCGTCGAGCACGCGCGGATGCCGGTGCTGAAGCACTTCAAGGGCGCCTGCCACTTGTTCGTGGATCGCGACGCCGACCTGAGCATGGCAGCGCGCCTCGCGCTGAACGCCAAGGTGCAGCGGCCGAGCACGTGCAACGCGCTGGAGACCCTGCTGGTCGACGCATCCGTCGCCGGGGCCTTTCTTCCCGGAATGCTCCAATCGCTTCACGCGGCGGGCGTTGAGATTCGAGGCTGTGCGCGCACGCGCGAGATCGCGGGCGCCGCCGACGCAGCGCTTGCGCGGGCCATCAGGCCCGCCGTTGATGCGGACTGGGGTGCCGAGTACCTCGATCTCGTGATGAGTGTCCGCGTCGTGGACGGCTTTGACGACGCCCTGGCGCACATCCAGCGGCACAGCACGGGGCTTGCGGATGCGATCGTCACCGAGGATCACGAGCGCGCGCAGCGATTTCTCGCGGCCGTGGACAGTGCGGCGGTCCTGGTCAACGCGTCTACACGGCTGGTGGACGGCGCTGAGTTCGGCCTGGGTGCGGAGATTGGGATCAGCACGGACCGCATCGGCCCCCGTGGCCCGATGGGCGTCGCCGAGCTCACATCCTTAAAATGGGTCGTGCTGGGAAGCGGGCAGATCAGGGAATAGCGCGACGCGCCCCACGCACGTCAGGACACCGGGCTCAACCTCTGCGCCCACCGCACGAGCGCCTCCATAAAGGCCGTGATTCGCTCGCGAGTCTCCCCGTCGGTCACATTCCCGTCCGCGTCGAATCTGCGCCGCGCCTCATTGATCACCAGCTGAGGCTGCGGCATGACCATAGCCCGCTCGTGCACGAGCATCTGCCGCAGATGCATCTGAGCCCGTGCCGTCCCGACGATGCCTGGGGAGGCACCCATAACCCCAACGGGTTTGTCCGCGAGCCCAGATGTGCCCGGTGGACGGCTGATCCAATCGAGGGCGTTCTTCAACACACCCGAGACAGAGTACAGGTACTCGGGCGTGACGATGAGCACGGCCTCTGAGTGGGCGATTTCGTTCTTGATCGCCGTGACGGAGGCCGGGTATGCGGTGGACTCGAGGTCGAAGTTGTAGGGCGGGATACCGTCCAGTTCCACGATCGTGACGGCTGCGCCAACCGGCGCGAGCTCTTTGGCGGCCCGGAGTGCACCGCGATTGAACGATCCCTTCCGCAGGCTTCCCGCAAAGCCGAGTATCTTCAGGGTCTTGAGTCTCCCGTGATCAGACGGCCGAACGCCAGTTGATTACGCTGATCGCGCTGTGTATCCCTGTTGCCGAGGATTTTGCAGGAGGGACTTACTCGTCTCGCACTTCGTCAACCTGGTACACGATGGTCCCGTTGTATCTCGACGTGATCTCGCGGCCTTCGCCACGCATCGCCACGGCGACGGCTTCGCTGGGGTTGTTGACGCCCGATACTTCGATCTGTCGCACGAGGGCCGGAAGCTTCACGGTGACAATAAATCGCTTCTCCGGGTTGCGAAACGGGGTGATCTTTGGGTCTGGCTGGGCCACTGGCCTTGCTCCTGTCGATCGGGCACGTTGACGCGCTCGAAAGGCCGGCCCCGACCTGATGGGGTCCTGCCCCTTTTCGGCCGTTCTTAGACCGCACCTTGCTCCGCAGCCTTGCTCCACGGGCCACCGGCGGCCGGCGGCAAGTTGAGTCAAGGCAAACCCTCCGTCCTTTCGGCAGGAAGCGGCGCGGCACGGACTCGAAGTTTGCTCTCTCGAGTACCGACCCGGCTATTTTAAGGAAGAGTCCTGTGCCGACCCTGCCGAGCGGAACGGTGACGTTCCTGTTCACCGAGATCGAGGGCGCCACCCGCCTCGTTCAACGTTTCACGGGTGCCGCCTCACAGGCTTTCGCCGACCACCGGCGGCTGCTCAGGGAAGTCGTGGAGGCGGCGGACGGTCATGTCTATCAGGATCAGGGCGAGCGCTTTCTCTTCGTCTTCCAGCGGGCCAAGGATGCGGTCCTGGCCGCGGTCGCCGCGCAGCGTGCCCTCGCCGGGCATCGGTGGCCCGAAGGCGTCAGGCCCCAAGTGCGAATGGGGCTCCATTCCGGGGAACCTGCGTCGTCCGGAGGCGAATACGTGGGCCTGGATGTCCATCGCGCGGTCCGTATATGCGCGGCCGGCCACGACGGACAGATCCTGCTGTCCCAGACGACGCGAGACCTGGTTGAGGCCGACCTGCCGATTGACGTGGGCCTTCGGGACCTGGGCAACCACCGGCTCAAGGACCTGCGACGCGCCGAGCGCATCTTTCAGGTCGTCGCCGCCGACCTTCACAGCACCTTTCCACCGTTGGTCACGCTCGATGCGCGTCCCAACAACCTGCCCGTTCAGCTCACGAGCCTCGTCGGCAGAGAGCGCGAGATCGCGGACACAACGCGCCTGCTCCCCACCACCCCCCTTCTCACCCTCACCGGCTCGGGTGGATGCGGGAAAACCCGACTGGCCCTGCAGGTGGCCGCCGACGTGCTGGAAGCCTACGCGGACGGCGCATGGTTTGCAGAACTGGCTCCAATCTCGGACCCGGCGCTGGTCCCCCAGACGGTCGCCTCGGCCCTGAGTATCCAGGAGCAGCCCGGCCGGTCGATTTTGGCCGCGCTCATCGACCACCTTCAGCCACAACAGGTGCTGTTGGTGCTGGACAACTGCGAACACGTGTTGTTCGCGTGCGCACAGCTCAGCGATGCCCTGCTCCGCTCGTGCCCGCGCCTGCGCATCCTCGCAACGAGTCGAGAAGGGTTGGGTATTGCCGGCGAGTTGACCTATCGCGTGCCATCGTTGTCGGTACCTAACCTGCGTGTCGCCGGGGCGCTGAACGGCCTGGTGCAGTACGGCGCCGTTCGCCTTTTTGTCGAGCGGGCGACATTCGTCTCCCCGGAATTCAGACTCACCCCCGAGCGGGCCCTGGCCGTGGCGCAGATCTGTGCACGTCTGGACGGCATCCCGCTGGCCATCGAACTGGCGGCGGTGCGGGTCAAGGCGATGGGTGTGGAACAGATTGCCTCGCGGCTGGACGACCGGTTTCACCTTTTGACGGGCGGGAGCCGCACCGCGCTGCCCCGCCAACGGACGCTGCGTGGGGCGATCGACTGGAGCTACGACCTGCTGCCCGAGCCAGAGCGAGTCTTGCTGAGACGTTTGGCGATCTTCGCGGGAGGGTTCACACTGGAGGCGACCGAGGCGATCTGCGCGGGTGACGGGCTCACCGGGAACGAGATCCTCGAACTGCTCACGCACCTGGTCGAGAAATCGCTTGTGGTCACCGAAGAGCACGACGGAGAGGAATGGTACCGCCTGCTCGACACGATACGGCAATACGCCTTGAATACACTGCGGGATGCGGGAGAAGAACCTGCGCTCCGACAGCGTCATCGGGACTGGTACGTGGGACTCGCGGAGCGCGCCGAGATCGGCACGCAGGGTGCGATGCAGGGCCGGTGGCTCGAACGGGTCGAGAGAGAGCACGATAACTTTCGAGCGGCGCTGGAGTGGAGCAAAAGGGGGCCGGACGCTACGGAGGAGCATCTGCGGCTGGCAGGAGCGCTCTGGTTTTTCTGGTTCATGCGCGGGTATTTGAGCGAAGGGCGCGAGTGGCTGGAAGGAGCTCTCTCCGCCGGTAGCGGCGCGTCGGCCTCTGCGCGCGCCAAGGCCCTCAATGGGGCGGGACTTCTGGCGTGGCGGCAGGGCGACGATGCACGCGCGGCCGTGCTCGGCGAGGAGGGGTTGGCCCTCTGCCGGCAGATGGGATACACACTGGGCATCGGGTACTCGCTCCACACGCTGGCGGTTGTGGCGCGCCGGCGCGGGGACAATGCGCGGGCCGCGGCATTGTGCGAAGAGAGCCTGACGGTCGTGCGAGACGTAGGGTACAAATGGGGCATCGCCCACGCGCTCGACACCCTCGGCGATCTCGCCAGGCATCAGGGCGAATACGAGCGGGCGGCCGCCCTGCTCGAGGAGAGCCTGGGTCTGTTCCGGGAGCTTGGGGACAAAGGCGGCATCGCAAGCTCCCTGTACTATCTGGGGCTTGTCGCGCTCCACCGTGGCGATGAGGAGCGCGCCAGAGTGCTCTTCGAAGAGTGTCTGGCGCTGTTCCGCGAACTGAAGGACAAGGGAGGCATCGCCTGGTCGCTTCACCATCTGGGAGGTGCCGTGAGGTCGCTGCGTGAGTACGACCGCGCAGCGGCGCTCCTCGAAGAGAGCCTGGCGGCCTTTCGAGAGCTCGGGCAGAGATCGGCGATTGCGGTGTCGCTGGAGAGGCTCGCGGGTGTTGCGGCGGCGCGAGGAGATATCGAGCGGGCGGCGCAGCTCTTCGGAGCCGCCGACGCCTTGCGCCAGGCCACGGGCTCACGCCCCTCGCCGTCGGCGCGCGCAGACGCTGAGCGCGATCTAGGCGGTCTGCGCGCCATGATGGGCGAGCAGGCCTTTGCGGCGGCCTGGGCCAGCGGTCGG
>JBOGSE010000453.1:0-1836 GCA_050694895.1 bacterium
TCGATCGCGGGATCCGACCACAGCCGTCACGTGCGCACCGGCGAGATGGGCGAGCTGGACGGCGAAGGTGCCCACGCCTCCCGCAGCGCCCGTGACCGCCACCCGTGACCCGAGGAGAGATCCGCCAACGCGCAGCGCGCGCAGCGCGGTCAACCCCGCGACCCCAAGGGTAGCCGCCTGGCTAAAGGTCACAGCGTCGGGCAGCAGACCAATCCGGTTGACCGGTGCTGCCGCGCGCTCGGCCCAGCCTGCCTGATCCACGACTGCGGCGACGCGGGATCCGACTTCAGGACCGCCGGACACACTCGCGGCCTGCACCACCACGCCCGCGATGTCCTGACCGGGACGCCAGCCCGGACGCGCCGGTAGTAGACCAAGCTCACCGCGGTTGAGAGAGGCGGCACGAACCTCAACCACCACCTCATTCGGGGCCGGGACCGGATGCTCGACCTCTCGGGTCTCTGCAATGTGGGCTTCACCGGGTGTGGAAACGAGCGCCCTCATCGTTCTCCTCCCTCTTCTCGATCTCACATCCGAACGACGGGCACGTTCGTCTGATTCCACTTTGAAACACGAAGCTCTAAAATCGCCGGCGGCGGAGCACCCATTTCCACACCTCGGCCGCCACAAACACGAGCGCTCCACACAGGACGGCCATCACCAGATCCCTTGCCGGCATCGCCGTCGTGCCCAGGATCGTCTGAAAGAAGGGCAGGTACACCACAGCCAGCTGCAGCACGACGGTCAGCAGGATGGCGCCAAGCATCGCCCGGTTCGAGAGCAGCCCGATCTCCCACAGAGGTCGCGTCTCGGAGCGCACGCTGAGGGCCAGCGCCGCCTGACTGAAGATCAGCGTCGTGAACAACAGGGTCTGCCAGTGGGCATCGCCGTTGACGAAGGCGAACAGGCCGACGCCGATGGACACAAGACTGACGATCACGCCCAGCATGATGATGAATGGGACCATCCCCCGCCCGAAGATGCTCTCCGTGGCCGCTTGAGGCGGCCGTCGCATCACATCTTCTTCCGCCGGCTCGACCCCGAGTGCCAGCGCGGGCGGTCCATCCGTCACCAGGTTCATCCAGAGGATCTGGAGCGGCTGCAGGGGCAGCGGCATCCCCAGCACAGGGCCGACCAGCATGACGGCGATCTCGGACGCATTGCAAGTCAGCAGGTACTTGATGAAGCGCCGAATATTATCATAGACGACCCGGCCTTCTTGCACGGCGGATACGATCGTGGCGAAGTTATCATCGAGCAGCACCATCTTCGCCGCTTCCTTGGCGACGTCGGTGCCGGTGATGCCCATGGCCACGCCGATGTCGGCCTTCTTGAGCGCCGGCGCGTCGTTCACGCCGTCGCCGGTCATCGCTACAATACAGCCCTCGCCCTGGTAGGCTCCGACGAGCCGGATCTTGTGCTCCGGCGAGACGCGGGCGAATACCGCCACATCGCCCGTCATCCTGCGTAAATCTGCGTCCGTGAAGCCATCGAGCGCCTGCCCTGTCACGAAGCGCTCATCCTCCGCAATACCGACCTCGCGTGCGACGTAGCGCGCTGTGAGCGGGTGGTCGCCGGTGATCATCACCGGGCGAATGCCGGCCGTTCGGCACAGCTGCACGGCCTCGCGCACCTCGGCGCGCGGCGGGTCGATCATGCCGATCAGCCCGAGCAAGATCACGTCCCGTTCGAGATCCGCCAGCTCGGTCGTGTCGGGCTCGCGGTCCAACGGGCGTACGCCGACGCCGAGGATCCGCATGCCGCTCTGGGCCAGTTCATCGTGTGCGGCCATGACCCCGGCGCGCCGCGCGTCATCGAGAGGCTCGGCCTGACCGT
>JBOGSE010000454.1:0-1181 GCA_050694895.1 bacterium
ATTCGCGGAGAGTGTCGAAGCCGCGTCACCGGAAATCATCGGCAAGCTGGTGTACGTGAGAACGCGGGACGGAATCTTTGCCGCCAGGGCGAGCGCGGCCATTCCCTCGGCGGCCGCCCACAGCCGGAGCGCCCTGGCGATCGACGATCCGGGATGGGCCGATACCGCGGCAGACCGCGACTGGATTGCGCCTTCCGGGGCCACGGTCCTCGAGGAGATCGACCGCTTTCATGAGCCGATATCCGGGCCCGAAGGCCGAACGTGGGCCGAATGGTGGTATTTCAACTTTGCCTCCCCGGACGGGGTTTCGGGATACATCTCCTTCATCGCAGACCGGGAGCGTCGGGTGCTGGTGAGCGTCGCGCTGACGCGACCCGGCGGGCGCACGACGCGCTGGCAGGAGACCCATGCGAACGGAACACTGCCGCGGACGGGAACAACCTATCGGGCAGGTCCGCACCTCATCGAGCTGCGCGATGGAGCCTACCACGTGCGTCTCGCACGGCCCGGGTTCTCCGCCGAGTTGCGATTTCGGCCGGTCCCGCATCTGTACTTTCCGCCGGTGGAATGGCAGGCGGGCGCATTTCGCTCCGGATACGTCGTCCCTGGGCTGCGCACATCGGTCACCGGCGAGGTGCACGTGGGCGCAGAGACGATTCGCGTCGAGGGGACCGGGTATCATGACCACAACTGGGGTGTCTGGCAGGCCGTGACCTGGGAGTGGGGGACGGCGAGCACTCCGGAGTTTGCGCTGCTGGCCGGACTCGTGCGTCATCCCTCACTCGCCGCTCAGCAGATGCTCGTGACACTCCATGGGCACGACGGCGGGCGCAGCGGGCTGCTGGCGATCCTCCGCGGCTCGGCGCCGGTGTTGAGCGAGTGGCGGGCCGGACCCCAGATTCGTGGGGTGACGCTGCGGGTGCCAGGACGGCTGCGGTACGCGGCGGCGAACGATGCAGGGGACCGCCTGACCGTCGAGATTACACTGGCTGATATCGCGGCGACACCCATTGAGAAGCATGTCTTCCTTCAGATGCGCGGAGGGTATAAGGTAAAGGGGCACATCGGAGGGCGGACGGTCGCGTTTGAGACGCAGGGCTTTGCCGAGACGTTTCTCCCACTGCCAACTCTCCCATAGGTGATTGACGTGACTCGGAGGCAGTTTCTCTGGCGGGCGTTTC
>JBOGSE010000455.1:0-12411 GCA_050694895.1 bacterium
ATTGACCACCCTCGGCTCATCGCGGGAGTGCTGGCGGCCGGGGTAGCCTGGCGTACGAAGAACGTGTTCCTGACAATCGGCGTGGGGATGGCACTCTTGTGGATTCTACAGAAATTCCGCTGAAGCGTCTCAGAGCTGCTCGGTCATGGCAGCGCGGTCATAATAGATGCGCTCACCCGCAAACCTGCCGGCCTCGGGATCCCAGGGAAAGTGGATGACGACTGGTAGCCGAACGCGTCGGCCCGTTGCGATCATCCCACCCCAGGGTCCCCGGTGCGTGCCGGTCATCTCGGTGACTTCAAAGACGCCCTGCGGCCCGATCACGACGTCGGACATCGCGAACTTCACATCGGGGAAGGCTCCCAGGAATGACAGGTAGAACTGCCGGGCGCCGTCGTGGCCCTCCCATCGCTGGCCGGTGGGGATGATTTCATAGACGCAGTCGGGCGCCAGGGTCTGGATCAATCCTTCGAGGTCGCGTGCATCCTCGGCCTTGGAATGCTTGATCCACAACGCCCGAATCGTCTGATAGAGCTCGGGCGTGATCTCCCAGGACAGCCGCTCTTGAATCGTCGCCTTGATGCTCATGGGGAATGCTGGACTCAGCGAGGTCGATGAAGTGGCGGGAGCGACGGGATTCGAACCCGCGATCTCCTGCGTGACAGGCAGGTGTGTTGAACCAGGCTACACTACGCCCCCGACTATGCGGATACTCCCGTCAAAGTCATTCTAGGGAGGGGTTCATGGGCTGTCAACGCAGATGCTCTCACCGGTTTTTCCCGACGGTCAAGTCTCGCGCTACCGTCTGCTTACAACGCGCCGGCTGGGCGGCAGGTGGGGCCGGCCTGGATGCGCGCCGCCGGTCACGTTCAGGATCGCTCCGTTGACGTAGGACGCTGGTGCGATCGACGAAGCGCGCCCGGGGTCGATATCGCAGCAGGCCACCTTCGCTCCCGCTGCGGCGAACTGCCGGCAGATCGCGCGGCCGATCCGTCCACCCGCGCCGGTGACCAGCACCACGTGATCGGTGAACTCCATCGTCAACCCCCCTGGAGGATATGCGTTTCTGCGCGCAGAATGCGCGCGGCATACCCCTTAAAGGAGGCACGCACTTATGCGGATCCAGCGTCTGGTCCTGGCATGCACCATTGTGGCGGGGCTGCTCGTGACCGGTCTTTCTCCCGGGGCATCGAACGCCGCGGGGATGAAACAGGTTATCCGTTTCGGCGTCAACCGCGCCGCCGAGAACCTCGACCCGGTGACCCAGGATGCCAACCCGGATATCTGGGCGTTCATGCAGATCTACCAGCAGTTGGTGCGCGTCAATGTCAGAGGGGACGGGTTCGACCCCGACCTGGCCGAGCGATGGACCACCTCTTCAGACGGGAAGACGTGGACCTTCTTCTTGAGAAAGAATGCCGGGTTCTCCAACGGCGACCCGGTGAAGGCCAGCGACGTGGTCTGGTCCCTGAAGCGGGCGCGCGACACTAAAGGCCCATGGCAGTGGGCGCTGGAATCGGTCCAGGACATCACCGCCAAGGATGACTACACGGTGGTCATCACACTCAAGGAAGCCCAGGGACCATTCCTGGCCGACGTCTCCCTCTTCTCCAACAGCATCCTCCCCGAGAAGGTCTTCAAGGATGTCAAGGGGGAGGAGATCTCCAACAAACCTGTGGGCTCAGGGCCCTTCATGCTGGTGGAGTGGAAGAAGGGCGAGGAGCTCGTGATGAAGGCCAACCCCCACTACTACGAGAAGGGGCTGCCGAGAACACAGGAGCTGCGGATCCGGTACATTCCGGACGATAACAGCCGGATCATCGCGGTCCAGTCCGGCGACGTCGACGGCATCGACTACCCGCCGTTCTCCCGCGTCAACGAGCTGAAGAAAGATCCCAAGCTCGATATGCAGCTCAACCCCTCCACCGCTGTGGCCCACCTGTCGCTCAACAACAGGGCGGCGCCGCTGAACAACATCAAGTTCCGCCAGGCCCTGGCCCACGCCACCGATCGGGCGGCGATCGTGAAGGCCGTGTGCTTCGGCTACTGCACGCCCGCGACGACGTTCCTGCCCATGACCACGCCGTTCTTCAACAAAAGCTCGAAAGGCTATGTCTACGATGTCACTAAGGCCAAGCAGTTGATAAAGGAGTCCGGCGTAAAGACCCCCCTGACCCTCAAGCTCCTGTTCCGCTCCAACGACGCTGTCCACCAGCCCACGGCCGTCACGCTGCGGGCGATGTGGGCCAAGGTCGGGGTGAACCTGGAGCTGGAGCCGCTCGATCGGGCAACGGCCACCAAGCGGTACCGCGCCAACGAGTTCCAGGTTTACATCACGGGCTGGACAAACGACATTCCCGATCCCGCGCAGCTCGCTGCCTACGAGCTCGGCTTCACGGAGAGCCAGTCGTATCACAGCGGGTATCAATCCAAGGCGATGGACGAGCTGCTGGCCAAGGGCCTGCGGGAAGTCAACCCCGACAAGCGCCGGCAGATTTACTTTCAGATCCAGGATCTGGCCCTCAAGGATTCGCCTCTCATCTGGCTCTATTACGCGCCCTACACCATCGCCATCAACAAGAAGATGAAGGGGTTCGTGCAGATGGCCACGGGGCCGTGGATCTTCAAGAACGTCACCGTCAGTGAGTAGCAGGCTCGGGCCGGCGTGCACCTGCTGAACTACGCCGTCCGCCGCATCGGCCAGACCCTTCCCGTGGCCGTGCTCGTCACGGTGCTCATTTTCCTGCTCATCAAGCTCCTGCCCGGGGATCCGGCCGCGGCCATCCTCGGGGATCGGGCGAGTGACGCGGCGATCCAGGCCCTGCATACGCAGTGGGGCCTGGATCGCCCGCTCTGGGAGCAGTACACCGTCTACATGCGCAACCTCGTGACCGGAAATCTGGGGCAGTCGCTGCGCTACCAGACGCCGGTGGCCGATCTGCTGCCTCGCCGGATCACCGTGACGCTGTTCCTGGTGGTCTACAGCATGGCTCTGTCGATTCTCATCGCGGTGCCTCTGGCCCTCGTGGCGGCAGTCCATCGGGATCGCTGGCCGGATCAGCTGATTCGCGGCCTGATCGCACTCCCGCTCGCCTCTCCCGCCTTCTGGATCGGCATCCTGCTGCTGATCGTCTTCGCCCTGAAACTGGGCTGGTTCCCGGCTGCAGGATACGGTGAAGGCGCGCTGGGGCACCTCAGGCATCTCTTCCTACCGGCGCTCACCCTCTCGTATGCTTTTGCCGCAGTCCTGACCCGGAACTTGAGATCGTCGCTGATCGACGTGCAGACAACGACGTACGTGGACTTCGCCCGCGCGAAAGGGCTCGAGCAGCGCGTCGTCTTGTTCCGCCATGTGCTCCGGGCGGCGCTGCTGCCCATCGTCACCCTGATCGGCGTGCGCCTGTCGTATGCGATCGGCGGATCGGTAGTCATCGAGACGGTCTTCGCGCTTCCCGGTCTGGGGTCGTGGATGGTGGAGTCGATCATGGCGCGGGACTACATGGTGGTCCAGACCCTCACGCTGACATTCGCCTTTGGCGCGATGTTGATCAATCTCACCACGGACCTGATCTACCCGCTCCTCGATCCTCGCGTGCGCATGGGATAGGAGCAGCGGACCGTGGCGACGCTTGCGCAGGACGTCCTGGTCTCCGCACCCGTCAGGGATCGCCTGCACCCCGGCTTGGTCGCCGGCGGCGTCATGTTATTCCTGCTGGTCGCGGCGGCGGTGCTCGCCCCCGTGCTGACCCCGTACGACGCGGAAGAACAGGATCTCGACCAGATGCTGCAGCGCCCCAGCCTCAGCCACCCCTTCGGCACCGACAACTACGGTCGCGACGTACTGACTCGCGTGCTGTACGGCGCCGCGATCGACCTGCGCATCGGGGCGCTGGCCGTCATCTTCCCGTTCGTGTTTGGTGCGCTCATGGGCGCAGCGGCCGGCTACTACGGCGGGTGGGTCGACACGATTGTGATGCGGACCGTGGATGTGATCACGGCGGTGCCCTTCCTGGTGCTCGTCATCGCCATCCTGGCATTCCTCGGACCGGGCGAAATCAACATCTTCATCGCGATCGGCGCGGTTGACTGGGTCACCTATTCCCGGTTGGTGCGCGGCGAGGTGCTGCGCGAGAAGAATCTCGAGTACGTTGCGGCCGCGCGGGCGCTGGGCTTTCGCCGCTGGCGGATCATCCTGGGGCACATCCTTCCCAACGCTATTCCGCCCGCGGTGATCTTTCTGGCCTCGGATGTCATCCTGGTGATCCTGACCACCGCGTCTCTGGGATTCCTCGGGTTGGGCGTCCGGCCGCCTGCGCCCGAGTGGGGAATGATGATTTCAGAAGGCCGGGAGTTCCTCTCCAGCGGCTGGTGGGTCGCCACCATGCCAGGGTTCGCGTGCATGTACACCGGCATCACCTTCATCCTGCTGGGCGACGGCCTCGCCGACCTCCTGCGCGTCAGGGGCCAGTGAGCGAGCCCACGCTCGTCGTCGAAAATCTACGAGTTGAGATCCCCACGCGGCGCGGCGTCGTGCACGCCGTGCGCGGCGTCAGCTTCAGCGTCCAGACGGGTGAGACGTTTGCATTGGTGGGCGAGTCTGGATCGGGCAAGACCATGACCTGCCGCGCGATCCTTCGCCTCCTCCATCCGCCGGCACGCATCACGGGCGGCAGCGTGCGCTTCCAGGGGCGCGATCTGGTGCCGCTGCCGGAGGAAGAAGTGGAGCGCATCAGAGGCCGCGGCATCGCCATGGTCTTCCAGGACCCGATGACCGCGCTCAACCCGGTGCTCACCGTCGAACGGCAGATCACCGAAACCCTGACCAACGGTCTGTCATCAACCCAGCAGCGGACGCGCGCGATCGAGTTGCTGCGCCACGTGGGTATCCCGGATCCGGAGCGTCGACTCGGAGCGTACCCGCACCAGCTCTCGGGCGGCCAGCGGCAGCGGGTGATGCTGGCCATCGGCCTTGCCCGGGTGCCGGCGCTCCTGCTCGCCGACGAGCCAACCACGGCTCTGGATGTCACGATCCAGGCGCAGATTCTTCGGCTCATCGTTGCGTTGCAGAAGGACCTGGGCATGGCGTTGATCCTCGTCACACACGACCTGGGCATCGTCTATCAGTTGGTCGATCGGGTGGCCGTGATGTATGCGGGGCAGATCGCGGAACTGGCAGCGACCGCCGAGCTCTTCGCCCGGCCACGCCATCCCTACACGATTGGATTGATTGGGTCGGTGCCCGGCCTCGACCGAACCCGACCGCTGATGCCCATTGCCGGGACCCCGCCGGACCTCATTGCCATCGATCAGGGCTGCCCCTTTGCGCCGCGTTGCGCCTGGGCATCGGACGAGTGCCGCGCCGGCGAGATTCCGTTCGTGCAAGTGGGAGATGCGCACTGGAGCCGCTGCATCAAAACGGACCAGCTGGATGGTGCTGTCAGTGGGTGAGCCGGCAGCGGGTCCACTTTTGGAAGTCCGAGATCTGGTGAAGCACTTCCCGCTTCCATACGGTCTCCTCGATGCAGTGCTACGGCGACGCCCCGAGAGCGTGCGGGCAGTGGATGGCGTCTCTTTCGCCGTGATGAGGGGCAAGACGCTCGGGCTCGTGGGTGAGTCGGGGTGCGGGAAGAGCACGCTGGGACGGTGCATTCTCCGCCTCTACGAAGCCGATCATGGCGAGGTGCGCATCGATGGCGTGGACTTGATGCAGCTCGACGAACAGGAACTCATCCCATACCGAAAGCGAATGCAGGTCGTCTTCCAGGATCCCTACTCGTCACTCAACCCGCGCCAGAATGTAGGCAAAACGCTCCTGGAAGTGCTCGACGTCCACGGCCTCGGCACACAGGCGGATCGCCGCCGACGGGTCGCACAACTCCTCACCCAGGTGGGCCTGCGCCCCGGCGACGCTCACAAATATCCGGGCGAATTCTCCGGCGGCCAGCGCCAGCGCATCGGCATCGCCCGGGCGCTGGCCGTCGAGCCCGATCTGCTCATCGCCGACGAGCCCCTCTCGGCGCTCGACGTCTCCATCCAGGCCCAAATTTTACAGCTATTGCTCGACCTCCGTGCGTCGCTGGGATTGACGATGATCTTCATCTCCCACGATCTGCGCGTGGTGCGCTACCTGAGCGATGACGTCGCGGTGATGTACCTGGGAAAGATCGTGGAGCAGGCGCCTACCGCCGAGCTCTTCGCGAGGCCCCAGCATCCCTACACGCTGGCCCTCTTGTCGGCCGTCCCCGAAGTGGGCAGCACGCGGCGCGAGACGATCGAGATCGAAGGTGAGCCGCCCAGCGCCGTGCACGTGCCCTCGGGCTGCCGCTTCCATCCGCGCTGTCCCTGGAGGGTGGAACGCTGCCTGCATGAAACTCCGGACCTCAAGGAGTTGCTGCCGGGCCACGCGGTTGCCTGTCACGTGGCCGAGGCTATGCTGTCCCTACGCCCAGCAGCGGACTCACGCGGTGGGGTGAGTCCTAGGGGCCGATCCGCACCAGGACCGTGATCGTGCGGCCGCTGTAGGCAGGGCCTTCGATGTGGATCTCGAGCATATCGGGCTGCAGCAGGGTGATGACGCGGTCGGGGCCGATGCTGTATGAGGACGTGGCCCCTGAGAAGAAGAGGCGCGAGGGGTCGCCGCGACCAAAGCGGCGAGGATAGACCTGCTGCCCGACATGGGCAGGCAGGGAGCGCGGGGTCTCGATCAGCGCGCCCCGAACGGCATCGATCGTGTACGGAATGACCACCGCGTTGGCCTGCAGCGGCGGAAGATACTGGTTGGGGAGTTCCTCGATCTCCCAGCGTGACCCGAGCCACCGGTAGATGCGATCGACGTCCCCTTCCGATTCTAAGAGTCCCTCAGGAACGAACCGGACCTGGCCGCTCAAGAGATTGTTGCGTTCCAGCATCATCTGCATCGTGTTGTCGTGTTGCAGTATGACGGCGAACCCCAGTTGCCCGCGCAGTCCTTCACGTGACGCAAACACCGCAACCGGCGGCGCGCTTCCTCCAGGACGACCGACTTGAATCGGCAGCCAGGCCTGCCCCGCCAGCGGCCGGCGCAGCACCGGTGCATAGCGACCGCCACGCGCCCCGAACACAAACGCGGTATGGTGACGCTTGCCAGACCCGGGGACCGTTGCGGCCACGAGCACCTCGTCACGCCCGTCTCCGGTGAGATCCGCGTAGGCGATCTCGTCAACGGTCGATCCCTGTGGGAGTGCCTCCGCGATCTGGCTGGCCGACGGCCGGCCACCGCCCGATCGGTCGCAGCCGCCTAAAGCAACAGCGAGGACGGCGCAGGCGAGCCACACAGCGGGTCGAGCAGCCACGGGCATCTCCGCAGAGTTCGGTTGCGTCAGGGTATTCGTGGAGGCTGTACCCGGGGCCGCCGGGGCCTAGACATCCGCCGCGCGGTTGGCCGATGCCTACGCGAGACGCGCGACGACGCGGTCGCCGAAAGCGGACGTCGACACTGACGATCTCCCGGCAGCGATGTCCGCCGTCCGGGCGCCCTCGGCTAACACGCGGTCCACAGCACGCTCGACGGACCCGGCTTCCTCATCCAGACGCAGTGCGTGCCGCAGCAGTAAGGCGGCGCTGAGAATCGCCCCGATGGGATTGGCGATCGCCTGCCCTGCGATGTCCGGCGCCGTGCCATGGACGGGTTCATAGAGCGACGGTGGGCCCTCACCGAGGCTGGCCGACGGCAGAAATCCGAGCGAACCGACCAAACCGGCGGCCTGATCGCTCAAGATGTCGCCGAACATGTTCTCGGTGACGATGACGTCGAAGGCCGAGGGCCGCCGGACGAGCTGCATCGCGGTGCTATCGACAAACGCGTGTTCCAGCGTCACATCGGCGTACTCCCGACCGACCTCTGTGACGACTTCGCGCCACAGCTGACCGGAGTGCAGCACGTTCGCTTTGTCGACCGAGGTCACGTGGCGGCGCCGCGTGCGCGCCAGGCGGAACGCGGTATGGGCAATCCGCGCGACTTCGTCCTCATTATAAGGAAGCGTGTCGACCGCCCGGCGACGGCCCTCTCGGGTCGAGCGGCCCCTGGGCTCGCCGAAATAGAGCCCGCCGGTCAATTCGCGGACGACGAGCAGGTCGGTGCCTTTGACGATTTCGGGACGCAGTGGCGAGGCATCAGACAGCCCGGCAAACATCCGCACCGGGCGAAGGTTGGCAAAGAGCGTCAGATGCCGGCGCAGGGCCAGCAGGCCGGCCTCGGGCCGCTGCTCCGGCGGCAGCCCATCCCACCGCGGCCCGCCGACGGCGCCGAGCAAGATCGCGTCCGCACCGCGGCATGCGGCAAGCGTATCGTCGGGCAGGGGACGACCGGTCTGCTCGAGCGCGGACGATCCGAACGGCCTCTCGTCGAAGGCAAAGGCGTGACCGCGCGTGCCGGCCACGGCGCGCAAGACTTTGATCGCTTCCGCGGTTACTTCGGGGCCGATGCCATCGCCGGGGAAGACGACGATCCTGGCCTGCACCGCCGGCGCCTCGGGCAGGTCTTGCGCTAGTACGCTTCCTGAATCTGGCGGCACACCCACGCGGCGTCGTGATCGTCACCGGCGTTCGCGCCGTTGCCTCCCCGCAGCTCCTCAGCGAGGGCGACAAGATCCACGTCGCCGTCCCATCCACAGAACAATGTGTGCCAGACCGCTCTCCATTCCATCGCCGATCCTCCCGATGACCTAACGGCCAGAGGCGGAACCCAGACCCGCCCCGTGTACTTTCTGGCGAACGTATTGAATGATGCCGCCGGAGGCAACCAGGCGCCGCATGAACTCTGGCAGTGGCGCCGCGACGTGCGCCGTGCCGCGCGTCTCATTGGTCATCCGCCCGGTCTCGTTATCAACGGTGAGCTGATCGCCGCTCTCCGTGACCGCGTGCAGATCTTCGCACTCCAGCAGCGGCAACCCGATGTTGAATGCGTTCCGGTAGAAAATGCGCGCGTACGAGCGCGCGACGATGCAGGCGATTCCCAGCCCTTTGATGGCGATCGGCGCGTGCTCGCGGGACGATCCCTGCCCGAAGTTCTCACCGGCGACCAGGATGTCGCCCGGCCGGATCTTGGCCGCCAGCGCGGGATCGAGATCCTCGAAGCAGTGAGGCGCCAGGATCTTGGGGTCGGCGGTCACCAGATAGCGGGCCGGAATGATGACGTCGGTGTCCACGTGATCACCGAGTTTCCACGCCGTGCCGCGAAAAATCATGCGTCCCCCAGCACCTCGTCGGGGTGCGCCAGCCTGCCCAGCACCGCCGTGGCCGCGGCGACCGCGGGCCCCGAGAGATAGACCCTGCTCTCGCGGTGCCCCATGCGGCCGACGAAGTTGCGCGACGAGGTGCTGACGCACACCTCGCCCGATGCCAGCACCCCCATGTGCCCGCCGATGCACGGACCGCAGGTCGACGCGCTGACGACCGCGCCCGCGTCCATGAAGATCTCGATCAGCCCTTCTGCCAGCGCCTGGCGATAGATCGCCGGCGTGGCGGGAATGACCATCATGCGGGTGCGCGGATGGACCTTGCGTCCCGCCATGATGCGGGCCGCCACGCGCAGGTCTTCGAGGCGGCCATTGGTGCAGGTCCCGATGAAGCACTGGTCGACCGGCACCCCCGCCGCCTCCCGCACGGGGATGACGTTCCCGGGCGACGACGGCGCGGAGACGACCGGTTCGAGCCGGCTTGTATCATATTCGCGGACGGTCGCGTACTCGGCGTCGGGATCGGCAAACACCGGTTCAAACCGCCGCTTCGCACGGGGCCTCACCCAATCGAGCACCGTCTCGTCAGGTTCCATGATGCCGTTCTTGCCGCCCGCCTCCACCGCCATGTTGGCGATGCTGAACCGCTCGTCCATGGTCAGATGCGTGAGCGCCTCGCCGGCGAACTCCATCGCGCAGTACCGCGCGCCGTCCACGCCGATGTCACCGATAATCTTGAGGACGAGATCCTTGCCGGTCACCCAGGGCGCCGGCCGGCCGTGCAGCACGAAGCGCAGTGTCTGCGGCACGCGAAACCACAGGGTGCCGGTCGCCATGGTCGCGGCGAGATCCGAGGAGCCGATCCCGGTCGAGAAGGCTCCGAGCGCGCCGTGGTTGCACGTGTGGGAGTCGGCGCCGACGAAGACCTCGCCGGGCAGCACCAGCCCCTCTTCGGCGAGGAGCACGTGGGCGATGCCGGCACGCCCGACTTCGTAGTAGTACGGGATGTCGTGGGTGCGCGCGAACTCGCGCATCACCTTGCACTGCTCGGCCGACGCGATGTCCTTGTTGGGCGCGTAGTGATCGGGCACGAGCGCAACGCGCTCGCGATCAAACACGGTCGGGACGCCGATCTTGTCGAACTCGCGAAAGGCGAGCGGCGCCGTGATATCGTTGGCGAAGCAGAAATCCACCCTCGCCTCGACCAGGTCGCCGGGGCTCACTCGATCCAGGCCCGCATGCGAGGCCAGGATTTTCTCGGTCAGCGTCATGCCCATCGCGTCACGCCCTCGCCCGCCGCGCTGTGCCCGCCGGGTCGGCCGCGCGGACCTGCTCGCCCGATCGTCGACCGCGCCGGCCTCCGCGCCGTTGCGGCGCGGCCAGCAGACGGTTCACGGCGTCCAGATAGGCCCGCACACTTGCGTCGAG
The DNA here is from genome assembly GCA_050694895.1 of bacterium. Lineage (GTDB taxonomy): Bacteria > Sysuimicrobiota > Sysuimicrobiia > Sysuimicrobiales > Humicultoraceae > JBQTJP01. The sequence continues at coordinate 10,644 of JBOGSE010000455.1, forward strand.
CACATCGGTGCTGCTGGCGCGACCGACGGTGATCCTCTCGCCGTCGCGAATGCGCACGGTGACCTCCCCAAGCGCGTCCGTGCCGCCGGTGACGGCGCGGATGGCATAGTCCATCAACTGGGCCTGCACACCGGTCAGCCGGTTCACCGCCGCGCACAGGGCGTCAACCGGCCCATCCCCGGACGCCGCCTCACTCGCCGTCCCATCCTCCGACTGCAGGGTCACCGTCGCCGCCGGAGACGACCCGCTGCCCGTCGACACCTGAAAGGCCTTCAGCACAAAGATCGCCGGTGAGGCGCGCACCTCCTCGTCCACCAGGGCCAGGATGTCTTCGATCGTCACCTGCTTCTTGCGATCGGCGACTTCCTTGAACCGCGCGAACGCGCGGTTGACCGCCGCCTCGTCGAGATGCAGTCCCTGCTCCTCGAGGGCTTTGCGAAACGCATGCCGTCCTGAGTGCTTGCCCAGCACCAGCCGGTTGGTCGGCAGCCCGATGTCCTGGGGCTGCATGATCTCGTAGGTCGCGCGGTTCATGAGCACGCCGTGCTGGTGAATGCCCGCTTCGTGCGCGAACGCATTCTCGCCCACGATCGCCTTGTTCGGCTGCACGGCGATGCCGGTGATGGCCGTGAGCAGGCGGCTGGAGCGGTACAGTCTGGTCGTATCGATACCGGTCCGCGCGCCGTATGTGTCCCGCCGCGTGTGCAGCGCCATGACGACCTCTTCGAGAGCGGCGTTGCCTGCCCGCTCCCCGATGCCGTTAATGGTGCACTCCACCTGGCGTGCGCCGGCGGCGACTGCCGCGAGCGAGTTGGCCACCGCCAGACCCAGATCGTCGTGGCAGTGCACACTCCAGGTCACACGGTCGCCACCGGTGACGCACTCGCGCAGTGTGCCGATGAGCGACGCATACTCCTGCGGTGTGGTATACCCAACCGTATCGGGGACATTGATCACCGTCGCCCCGGCGCGAATCGCCGCATCGAAGATCCGGCACAGGAACTCGATCTCCGAACGGCTGGCGTCCTCGGCGGAGAACTCGACGTCGTCGGTAAAGTCCCGCGCCCGGCGCACCGCGGCCTCTGCCGCGGCGACAACGTCGTCGGGGCTCATGCGCAGTTTGTACTGCATGTGGATGGGCGACGTGGCGATGAACACGTGCACCCTCGGCCGTGCCGCCGGGCGCAGGGCCTCGATCGCCGCATCGACGTCCTGGGGATTGGCCCGCGCCAGGGCCGCGACCGTCGTCCCGCGCACGTCCCGCGCCACGGCGCGCACCGCGTCAAGGTCGCCGGGCGACGAGATCGGAAAGCCGGCTTCGATGACATCGACGTGGAGGGCCTCGAGCTGACGGGCGAGCTCGAGTTTTTCCGCGGGCGTCATCGAAAAGCCGGGAGACTGCTCTCCGTCTCTCAGCGTCGTGTCGAAGATGCGGACGATCTCGTCCATGCGCTCTCTTCCTCCGTTACGCGACCGCGATGTCGACCGCCGGCCGCATCCCCGACAGCGTCTTGAGCACGCCGTGGATGGCATGGGACCGGAAGGCGTCGAGTAAGGTGGCGTCTGCGCGCTTTCGCTCATCGGCATCCGGATAGGCCACCTGGGTCATCTGCGCATCAAAGCGCGGGCCCCACTTTCGCGCGCCGAGCCGCGCGGTCGTCGAGCAGTTGTCCACCATGTAGGCGACGCCACGCGCGTGCATGTACGGCAGCAGCGAGTCGACCGCCTCGATGACGGACTCGTTCGCGATCTCCGAGTACGGATGGCC
>JBOGSE010000456.1:0-7427 GCA_050694895.1 bacterium
GGCTCAATCTTTGATCCCAAAGACGCGCCGAGCATTGCCGGCCAGGATGAGGCTGCGGTCCTCGTCGCTCAGATCGAGCCGGTCCAGCACCCCAACCTGTTCCTCCACGATCGTCTTCCTGTAGCCCGACATGATGGTCGAATCGGTGCCGAAGAGGATGCGCTTGGCCCCGAACGTGCGCAGGGCGTCCCGGTATACTTGCTCGAGCGACGGCTCGCCGGGCACGTACAGACGCCAGTTGTTCGTTCCCGACGTGTCGACACAGATGTTCTCCGTATGATACGCGAGAAACATCGCCTCCCGGAGGAAGCCGGCGCCGAAGTGCGCGATGATGAAGGTGACCTCGGGAAAGTCACGGCCCGGGGCAGACAGCGCGAGCGGATTGGCGAGCATCAGGTCGTTGAAGGTGCCGACGGTGATGCCGAAGTGAATGATAATCGGGAGGTTGGACTCTGCCGCGGCTTCGTAGACCGGATATACGACGCGGTCGTTCAGGGTGACTCGGTACGCCGGCGCGTAGAGTTTCACCGCGCTTAGGCCCAGCCCTCGAAACCCGCGGATCGTTCGGCCCACATCAGGATGTGTCGGGTCAGGTATCGAGCCGATCCCATAGAAACGGTCGGGCCGGCTCCGTACGAACTCTGCCAGGTCGTCATACGCGTCACCCGACCCGATAAAGGCCCCGGCGCGCACCCCGGCCGCGTCGAATCCCTCCAGCCACATCTTCGCGTGATCCGCGATAGACATCGACTCGAGCTGGGCGATCCGCTGCTCGAACGTCTGCCCGCGCACGCGTGCGCGCTCACGCGCCACCTGACGAGTCCCCGCGGCCCGCGCCCGGAGGTTGCGGAACATGCCGGCGGTCATCAGGTGCATGTGCGCGTCAATGATCTCTCTTTGCATCCCGGCCACCTACTGATGAAGTATCTTTGACAAGAAGAGTTTAGTACGCTCCTCCTTCGGGTTGGTGAAGAAATGCTCCGGCGTGCCTTCCTCCACGATGAGCCCGCCGTCCATGAAGACCATCCGGTCGGCCACTTCCCGGGCGAATCCCATCTCATGGGTGACGACGACCATCGTCATCCCCATCTCCTTCGCAAGTCCCTTCATGACGTCCAGGACTTCCTGAATCATCTCGGGGTCGAGGGCCGAGGTCGGCTCATCGAACAACATGATCTTGGGCTGCATCGCCAGGGCCCGCGCGATCGCCACCCGCTGCTGCTGTCCGCCCGAGAGCTGCGCCGGATAGGAGCCGACCTTCTCGGGGATACCCACGCGCGCCAGCAGGTCGCGCGCGGCTCTTTCGGCCCGTCCCTGCGGCCACCGGCGTACCTGGACGGGCGCCAGGGTGATGTTTTGCAGGGCCGTCAGGTGCGGGAACAGGTTGAACGACTGAAACACCATGCCGACCTCACGGCGCACCGCGTCGACGTTGCCCAGATCATCGGTCAGCTCGATCCCGTCGACGACGATTCTCCCGCCGCTGTGGGCCTCGAGCCGGTTGATGCATCGGATCATCGTCGACTTCCCCGAGCCCGACGGACCGGCGACGACGACGACCTCGCCGCCGCGGATGGCCAGGCTCACGCCCCGCAGCACGTGCAGCTTGCCAAACCACTTGTGCACCTCTTCCAGGATGATGATCGGCCCATCCGACCGCTCGGGCACCGCCATTCTAGCGCTCTCCCAGGCCCAGCCGCTTCTCGAGCGCGCGGCTGCCGGCCGACATCCCGTAGGAAAACACGAAATACACGACAAGCGCGAAGACATACACTTCTTTCACGTCGGGAATGTAGTCGGTCAGCGCCAGCAGCGACCGGCCCACGCCCAGCAGGTCGGAGAGGCCGATGATGACCACCAGCGACGTGTCCTTGAAGAGGCTGATGAACTGGCCGACGAGGGCCGGGATCATGTTCTTGAAGGCCTGAGGCAGGACGATAAACAGCATGGTTTTCCAGCCGGACAGACCCAACGCCCGGGCCGCTTCCGCCTGGCCGCGCGGCACCGACTGGATGCCGGCCCGCATGATCTCCCCGACGTACGCCGAGGCGAAGACGGTCATGCCGATCATGGCACGGGCCACCCGCGGCATCGTCTCGCCCGAGAGCAGGCTCACGAAGATCGAGAACCACAGCAGAACCGCGATGAGCGGGATGCCGCGGACACCTTCGATATACGCGGTCGAGAACAGGCGCACGACCAGGAGTTGGCTCGTGCGGCCTATGCCGACGACCACGCCGATAGGAAACGACGCCGAGATGGCGACGATCGCCAGCAGCAAGGTCAGCGAGAGGCCGCCGATCTGATCGAGCCGGATCGGCGAGAAGAGCCAGACGACGGCGACCGCTACCCCGCCCCACAGACCGACCAGCACGCGCGGCCGCACCCTGGCGCGGGCCCCGATGGCTGTGAGCGCCGCGGAGGCGATGATGAGTCCTGCGGCCCACCAGGCGCGCCAGACCTGCCCCGGCGGCAGCAGCCCGACCATCCAAAAGCGGAGGTTGTTCGTGACGACCTCCCAGTGAGCGGCCGCCGTCCACCGCCATATTGCCGCCGCGCTCCAGCCGAGGACGACGGCTGCCCCGATCGTGAGCGCAGAGTTCAGCCACCCGTCGAACAGGTTGCGCTGAGCCCAGGCGAGCGGTCCGAGGCGCTCATCCGGAGGTGGCAGCGCAACCGCCGGGGTGGCCATTCTAGGGTCCTGGAAGCGCCAGACGCGCACGGATCAAATTCAAGAAGGCAGAAATCGTCAGCGACATCGCCAGATAGGCGAGCGTGACGAACGTGAACGTCTCCAGGGCCCGGAACGACTGGCTGGTGACCGTCATCGCGGAGGTGAGCATTTCGGCGAAGCCGATCCCGATCGCCAGGCTGCTGTTCTTGGTCAGGTTGAGACACTGGTTGCCCAGCGGCGGGATGATGATGCGCAGCGCCTGCGGCAAAACAACCAGCCGTAACGCTTGCCCATACGAGAGTCCCGTGCTCCGCGCCGCTTCCATCTGGCCCCGCGGGATGGCCTGAATGCCGCCACGGATGATCTCCGCGATAAAGGCCGAGGTGTAGACCCCCAGGCCCAGGACCAGCGCCGCGAATTCGCCGGTCATCTGATACCCGCCGTCCACCGCCTGGCGCCCGAATCGCTCGGTCAGCGTGCCCCCGACGGCGAGCCCGCGATTCGTGAGGATCACGAGCCCATCCCACAGCACAATCGCCGGACGGTCCGTGGCGCCGTCCGGGAGCTGGAGAAAGATCGCGAAATACCAGAAGAACAGCTGCACGAGGAGCGGTGTGTTTCTGAGGATCTCCACGTACCCGAGTGCGAGCCGGTTGACCAGCCAGTTCCGCGACAGCCTGGTGATGCCCACGAACAGCCCCAAGACCATGGCGAGCCCGATCCCGAGTGCCGCCACCTTCACGGTGTTGAAGAGACCCGCGATCATCGCTTCCGCGTAGGAGTCCTCGGGGCCGTACTGCTTGAGGCTGAGCGTCTCCAGGTCGATCGTCCAGGTGAGGGCGGTCAACTGAAAGCCCGCGGGGCCGCGAAAGAATCCCCAATCGAGTCGGATATTCTGCCGCACCATGCTGCGCTCGACGGCGGCCTTTGCGGCCCAGATGCCGGCGACGAGGAGGACGACGAACAGGGCCTGTGCGACGATGCTCAGGACGCGGGCATCACGCCAGAAGGGTGGAGCCTGCGCGGTGCGCATCACATGTGGTCAGTCCACGGGCCTGCGCGTCAGGGCCGGCGTGCAGACCGGCCCCAGCGCATGAATCAAAGGCTACCGGAACGGGCGGCTGGTCATCGCGCCGCCGTTGCGCGCCAGCGCATTCCGCGTGCCCTGCCGCGAGATCGCTGTCGCCTTCGCCGGGCCGAAGTACCTGTTATAGACGTCACCGTAGTTGCCCACCGCGCGCACCGCGCGCACCACGGCACCATCACCCGCGGTCAAGAGCGACTTGATGACCGGATCCTTGTCGGAGAGCTCCTTGAGACGGCCCTCCGAGCCGGCCGTGATCTGCGTAATCCCGTATTCTTCGGCCTGGATCAGGGCCCACACCGTGTAGTCGACCGCGTCCGCCCACTTCGAGTCGTTCTCCTGGTAGATCGGCGCCAGCGGCTCATCGCTGAACTCCTTGCCCACCACCATGAATTCCGCCGGCCTGGGCGCCGTCGCGCGGAATGCCGTGAGCTGGCTTGCGTCGGTGGTCCAGATGTCGCAGCGGCCGGCCACGAAACCGTCGAAGGCTTCCTTGGGCTGGGCGAACGTGATCAACTCGAACTTGAAGTTGCGCAGCCGCATCTGGTCGGTGATGTTGCGCTCGCTGGTGGTGCCGGTCTGGGTGCAGATGCGGGCGTTATTCAGGTCGCCTAGTTCGCGGATCTTCGAGGCGGTCCGGACGAGCAGGCGCTGACCGTCGTAGAACGTCACTGGACCGAAATCGACCTGCGCGTCGCGGCTGAACGTCACCGTCGTGGTTCGGAAGACCACATCCACCGAGCCCGAGATGACGGCCGGGATGCGGCTGGCCGATGTGTGCTGGACGAACTCGACCGACGGTACGTTGATGAATGCCGCCAGCGCGCGGCAGAAGTCGGCGTCGAAGCCGACCATCTCTCCACTCCGTGGCTCCACAAAGCTGAACCCTACCGTCGTGCCCGAGATTCCGCAGATCAGGCGGCCGCGCGCCTTCACCACATCGAGCCGGGACCGTGGCGGCTGGGCGAGGACGGCATACGAGACGGTGGCCACCGTCACGGCCACCGCGAGCGCGTAGGCCAGGGCTTTCCTCATCAACTCCACCTCCCACATCGGATCAGTACGAGCGTAGACATCCGGCCGATTGTGCAGCGTAACACAGGTAATTGCACAGCCCACGCACGCTTCCTGCCCGGAGCCCTTCGCTCGGATCCGGACAGGAGTTCGTTCTGTCCGTGCGAATCATGGGTGACATGCGAACGGGAGAGGGGACGGGCGTGACGATCGGAGAGAGGCTCCGGAGCTGGGCAGGCCGGCGTGTGAGTGTTGTCTCTGCGAGCGCCGAGGTCCAGGTGGGAGAGCTGCTGGAGGTCGGGGACGATTTTCTGGTGCTCCAGGTCGGGTCGATTCAGTACGTCATCACGATGCACAGCGTTGTCCGGGTGAATCAGGTAAACGAGGGCGAGCGACCCGAGTAGCCCGGCATTCTGGTTGGATGAGGAGGAGTCCCCATGAGCAAAGACGGTTACGCCCACCCGGAAGTGCTGGTCGAGACCGACTGGGTGGCCCCGCACCTGAACGATCCTTCGTTGCGCCTCGTCGAGGTCGACGTCGATACAGCCGCCTACGACTCCGGTCATATTCCGGGCGCGGTCGGCTGGAACTGGAAGATCGACACACAGCAGCCGATCCGCCGCGATATTCCTGACCGCGGGACACTCGAAGCACTCCTGTCGCGCTCAGGCATCGGCAACAACACCACCGTTATCCTTTACGGTGACAACAACAACTGGTTCGCAACGTTCGCGTTCTGGCTGCTCAAGATGTACGGTCACGCCGACGCGCGCATCATGAATGGGGGCCGTAAAAAGTGGGTCGATGAGGGGCGCCCGATGACGACCGACGCCCCGGCAATTGCCCCGACCGCCTACCGGGCCAAGGATCCTAACTGGAGCCTTCGCGCATTGCGCGACCTGGTCCGAGAGTATCTGGGGAACGCGAATCGCGCGCTGGTCGATGTCCGATCTCCCAAGGAATTCTCGGGTGAGCTGCTTGCCCCGGAGAACCTCCCTCAGGAAGGCGCACAACGAGGTGGGCATATCCCGGGTGCTGCAAACATCCCCTGGGGGCAGGCCGTCGCCGACGATGGAACCTTCAAGCCCGCCGATCAACTTCGCGCCCTGTACGGCGGCAAGGGCATCACGCCCGACAAGGAGATCATCGCCTACTGCCGAATCGGCGAGCGATCATCCCACACATGGTTCGTGCTCACGTATCTGCTCGGATACAAGCAGGTACGCAACTATGACGGGTCCTGGACCGAATGGGGGAGCCTGATCGGTGCGCCGATCGATCGGCCGTAGGCACGTGGAGGTGAAGGGCATGAACAACGTCTCGTATTGTCCCACGCGACCCGTCCTGATGCTGATCGCGCTTTGTCTCGCGGTGAGTCTGGCGCTTCCCGCAAGGACGGCAGGCCAGCCCACCGGATACGAGCTATGGGCGATCGATCAGGCCGACGTCGGCCGGGGAGGTACCCGCCTCTATGTCTACGTTGGGCAGCGTCTGGAGGCCGGGCCGACGGTCGGGCAGACAGCTCCCCCGCAGGTCGTTGATCTCACCGCCGCGGCGGCAGGAGTGGGCGACGGGATCGGCATCCGTCCCCACATGATGGCCTTCAATTCGACACACACGCACGCGATCATCGCCAACGTTGCCACCGGCCATGTCTACGTCATGCGTGCCGCCGATCGCCGGATTGTCGCCAGCATCGATGTCGGCGAGCAGGCGCACCACGCGGAGGCCGCCCCCGATGGCAGCGTCATCCTGGCGGCAAATCAGAACGGCAAGCGGCTGGCACGCATCAGGGCCGACTTCGGGGCCGACCGCTTCACCTATAACCGCGCCGATGATTTGAACCTGGGGGCGCTGGAGGATCCCGCTCACCCCGACAACGCGCCGATCTGCCCGTTGATTGTTGGCGGGAAGGCCTATGTCACCGTGCGCGGGGGTGGCCTCTACGTGGTCGATTATCGGTCCACGCCGATGCGCGTGGTCAAGGAGTACGGCCGGACGGCCGTGGCGCCGGCCGGATGCGGTGGTGTCGTGTTGGCAGGCAAGGCGTACATCAACTCGGGAACCGCCACGTCGTCCGACCTGTACGTGCTCGATGCGGCCACCGACGCGATGATCAAGCACATCCCCCTGTCCTGGTCTGGCGCAGATGGCCACGGGCTCGTCGCCACGGGTGCCGGACGCTATCTCTGGATGGCCAATCGCGCCGACCACAACATCATCGTGATCAATACCAACCGCGATACCTCCGCCGGCTTGATCACCGGCGTGGGTGCCGCGCCCGATATCATGGCGCTCTCGCCTTCGGGGCGGCTCGTGTTCGTGGCCCTGCGCGGGCCGAATAACCTGACCGGGGGGCCCACAGCGAAGGGAGAGAGACCGGGGGTTGGGATCATCGAAGTGACCGAGGAGGGCAGAACGGGCAGACGGGTGGGATTCCTCCCCATCGGCGATCAGGCGCCTGCCTCGGCGAACGATCCGCACGTCGTGGCGGTCAGACGCGTGCGCTAGAAGTGCTGCACACGCTGACCGTCGGCGACCTTGCCGCGCGCATTCGCGCGGGAGAACTCTCGCCGGTCGCGGTCGTGGAGGCCTGCCTGGCCCGCATACAGGAAGTCGAGCGGGCGGTGAAGGCCTGGGTGTATGTCGACGAAT
>JBOGSE010000457.1:0-18520 GCA_050694895.1 bacterium
CTCGCTCCGCCCCGACGTCCTCCGTCGGGCCGCATTAACGCGCCGGGATGGCGGAATTTGGCAGACGCGCACGCTTGAGGGGCGTGTGGGGTTTCCCGTGGGGGTTCAAATCCCCCTCCCGGCACCAAATGAATCCACCCGATAGGTTTCCAGGTTGAGCAGGCCGGGCAGATTGCCTCCGATGTGAGGATCCTGGAGCTGCCGTTGGGGCCCGAGCGGGTATGGCGCGCGCTGCGTGACGCGACATCAGGCAGGTCGTGAGGCCAACGGGAATGCTCCACCGGCTGCTCCTCCGCCTTCCCCCCGAGACCGCGCACGACCTCGCCATCCGCGGCCTGGAAACCCTCGGCGGCCTGCCAGCCTTGCGCCAGGCCGTGCTTGAGCGGTACGCGTTCTCCAACCCGCTGCTCGAAACGTCGTGCTTCGGCCTGCGCTTTGCGAATCCGATCGGGATTGCTGCGGGGTTTGACAAAGATGGCCGAACCGTGCCGGCGCTCGAGAGTCTGGGCTTCGGTTTCGTGGAGGTGGGAACCGTCACCCCTGAGCCTCAACCCGGTAACGAGGCCCCCCGCCTGGCCCGCCTCCCCGCCGAAGAAGCCCTGGTGAACCGGCTCGGATTCCCCAGCCGCGGCGCGGCGGCCGTACGCGCGAACCTCACTCGGCATCCGCGGACACTGCCGCTCGGGATCAACCTCGGGAAGAACAAGGCCACGCCGCTCGATCGCGCGGTCGACGACTACCTCCGGGCGCTGCGCATCCTCTACGAGCGCGGTGACTATTTCGTGGTCAACATCAGTTCTCCCAACACGCCCGGGCTCCGCGATCTTCACCGGAGCGATCTCCTCGATGCGCTCCTCGGCACGCTGCAGGCGGCCATGCGGGACCAGGCCTCTCGCCACCAGGGGGTCGCCAAGCCGCTGCTCCTGAAAGTCTCACCGGACCTACCCCCGGAGAGCATCGAGACGGTGGCCGAGAGCGTCAGGCGTCACAATGTGCACGGCGTCGTGGTAGCGAACACGACCGTCAATTCGCCCCTGATAGCGAGGGCGGCGGTCGGCGGCGGAGGGCTGAGCGGGAGGCCCATTCGCGCCCTGACGACCGCGCTCATCGGCGAATTCTTCCAGCGGCTCCGGGGACGCGCGGAGATCATCGGCGTTGGAGGCATCTTTTCTGCCGAGAATGCCTACGAGAAGATTGCCGCCGGCGCTTCGCTGGTGCAGGTCTACACCGGGTTCGTCTATGAGGGCCCCCGGCTCGCCGGGCGTATCTGCCGCAGGCTGGCGGATCTCCTCACGCGGGACGGCTGGCCGAACGTGCAGGCCGCCGTCGGGTCGCGGGCGGGCACAGTGGCCTAGAGCGTACTGTTCGGACGCTGCGTAGGGGGCGGGCGGCCGCGGGACTGCAGGTCGATCAGATCGGGCAGATCGGGCTAGCAGGATTCGGCCCGGTCGGGCAGCGGATAGCGGTGGCCGTCGAGCGCAGTCTCCCGGAGCTCACGCTGGCCGCGATCACGAGCCGCGATCTGGAGAAGGCCCGGGCGCGTGCACGTGAACTCCTCCGGACCGCCCCGCGGGTGGTGCCGTTGCAGGAGGCCGTTGGCCTCTTCGACGCGATCGCCGCTGCCGCGGAGGGGCAGATCGAGGCGGTGGTGATGGTAACGCGAAAGCCGCCGCGCGCGCTGGTCGGCGCCCCGTATCTGCAGGAACACGGTTCGCGTGGGAACCTAGGCTACGAGGCGACGGCCCCGGTCGTTTTCGTGGGAATCCGGCTCTCTCCGAAGAACGCCCGCTGCGCGTTCTCGACGTGCAGTCTGACCGCGGCTTCGGCCGCGTCACCGCTACCGGCGGCGATCGCGTCGATCATGGTCTCATGCTCCCAGCGAATCTCATCGGCCCGATGGGGCAGCATCAGCGAAACGATCTTGGAGTGCTCGATCCCCAGAAGGGGCCCGACGTTCTCGCTCCATGGCCACAGGCTCGGCCTCCCACAAGTTACAGAGCATCAGCCGCGGCGGGTTGATGTCCCGCTGGAGAACACTTCGCAGGTTCCTCGGAAAGTCTCGATCGGCAGCGCCCATAGATCTCATGGGCGCCGCGACCACCTGGCCTTCGGGCTTGCCGTTTCCTCTGTTACGCGTATAAAATTAGCGTATCTGAGGAAATGACGGTCTGGAGGGTGGAGCCCAATGCCTACGCGGGCTGAAAGGCGCCAGCGGCTTTTTGAGGTCGCTTCCTCCCAGGGAGGCTATTTCACCGCGGCCCAGGCGAGGGCGTTCGGGTACGACACCAGCACGATCACGCACCACGCCCGCACGGGGCGCTTCGAGCGCGTCAGCCGCGGCTTCTACCGGCTGGCAGAGTTCCCGGCGCTACCCCATGAAGATGTGATCGCAGCGTGGGTCAAGGCGGGTCAGGAGCGGGCCGTGGTATCCCACGACGCCGCGCTCGCGCTGTACGAACTGGCACCGTCCAGATCGCGCGAGATCCACCTGACCGTCCCGTGGGAACAGCGGCCGCGCCACCGCCCGGCCCTTGCCGGCGTGCGTATCCACACCACCAAGAAGCCGCTGCGCCGCGGCGAGGTAGTGCAGCGGTTCGGCGTGCGGGTTACGGCACCCGCGCGAACAGTCGCCGATGTCACAGAGGTGGGCGCGGATCCCAGCGTGGTCATCGAGGCTGTGGCGCGCGCGCTCGACACTGGCCTGGTGACCGCAGATGAACTTCGCAAGGCTGTCGGCGACCGGTCTGAGCGAGTCCGGAATCTGATCGAGCGCGCCATCGCGGAGGCCGGCTCGCATGCGCCAGTACGGTAGCCCCGCGGCATTCCGGGCTGCCGTCGACGAGCGCCTGCGCAAGCGCGCGCGTCAACTCGGCGTGGCGGCGTTCGTCGTGCGCCGCCAGGCAGCTCTTCAGAGGCTGATAGCGCGGCTGATGAAGGTGGCCCCGGGATGGTGGGCGCTCAAAGGCGGGCTGGGGCTGGAAACCAAGCTGGGCGAGCACGCGCGCCCGTCGCTGGACCTGGACGCTGACCACGCGAAGGGTGCAGCCGCCGCACGGGAAGATCTGCAGCGCGCCGTCGCTGAGGATCTGGGCGACCACTGTGCCTTCGCGATCGTCGGGAGCGAGGAGCTCAAGGAGGGGGACATCAGCCTCGCCATCCGGTACCGGATCGAGTGCTCTGTAGGTGGGACACCCTTTGAGCCGCTGCAGGTGGACGTGACCGTCACTCCGCCCGAGCCATGGGACGCCGAACCGGCGCAGCAGCTTGGCCTGCTGGCCGATCTCGGGCTGGGCCCGGTGGAAGTGCTAGTGGTGCCGCTGGAGCGCCAGCTCGCCGAGAAGCTCCACGCTTACACCCGCCAGTATGATGGGGCCACCACCCGCGCGAAGGACCTGGTGGACTTCGTCCTCGTCCGCCAGCACGGGCGGGTGGACGCGAAGCGGCTGAAGGACGCGATCCGGCGCACCTTCACCCGCCGCGGCACTCATCCGGTCCCCGAGCGCCTGCCTGCGCCTCCTCCGGAGCTGGCCGTCGCGTACCGCCGGGAAGCGCAGGTGGTTAGGATCGTCTCGTCGCTGGAAGAGGCGCACAATCTGGCCGCGCAGTGGCTGGATCCGGTGCTTGCCTGCACCGCCCGCGGCAGCTGGGATTCCGGCAAAGCGCAGTGGGTGGAGTGAGCCGTCCAGGCGGAAACCAAGGAAGATGGCACCCCCGAGGCGCGTGCCGCACACGAAGAAGCCGGCACGGTCGCATAAGGGAGGACCGTCACCACTGGTACTGCAACAGTACTACCGCCAGCAACAGCACCAGCATCATGAACGTGACGACGATGAAGACCACGATGACGATGGCTGCATTCCCACCGAATCTACGCTGTGCGCCGACGCAAATTTGCAGGTGGCCGCCAGCCGATCCTGACGTGGCAGATCTTCGATAACCTTGATGCCCGGCTCCCGGCACCACGGAATCTTCCCGCAGCTCCCCGCTGACCGGAATTGGTTGCCGTCTGATTACACCCGGGACAGGGCGTTCTTCTCGATCGCTCTGCTGGATGCCGTAAGCACTTTGAGAGAAGGAACCCACGAGCCCCTATTGAATTCGGGCGGAGACCCTACATCAGTTTCCTCTCGAATGCGTTTCGCTGGTAGCGCATCAAGAACGTGGTGACTGACATGGAGGCAGTAAATCCTCTAGTCCGCGCCTGGAAGTGCGAAGCGACGGAGGATCCGGACGGGTTCTGGGCGCGGGCCGCGGAGCGGCTTCCCTGGTTTCGTAAGTGGGACCAGGTCTTCACGTGGGACCCGCCGACCTTCCGCTGGTTTGTTGGCGCTCAGACGAACCTGAGCTACAACTGCCTCGACCATCACGTCAATCGCGGCTGGGGTGGTCACGCTGCGCTCATCGCGGAGAACGAGCGCGGCGAGCGGCGTGTCTATACATACGCCCAGTTGCTCCATGAGGTCAGACAAACAGCGGCCGCGTTGCGTGGGATAGGAATCGGTAAGGGCGATCGGGTCGCGGTCTACATGCCGACCTGCCCCGAAGCGATCATTCTCATGCTGGCCGTCCTGCGCATCGGGGCGATCCACATGGTCGTCTTTGCCGGTTTCGGGAGCGGCGCGCTCGGCGAGCGGATGCGGCTCAGCGGCGCGAAGGTGCTCTTCACGGCCGACGTCACCTATCGCAAGGGGAAGGACGTCCGGCTCAAGGCCATTGCCGACGAAGCGGCTGAAGGCACCGACAGCATCGAGCGGCTCGTCGTCCTCCGACGCGCCGACGCCGAGATGCCGATGCGCCGCGAGCGTGACCTCTCGTGGGAGGAGTTCCTCGCGCTAGGCGCCGGTCAGCAGGGTGGCCATGTTGAGGTTGAATCGAACGAACCAGCCTACATCCTGGCGACCTCCGGGACCACCGCCACGCCGAAGCTCGCGGTCCACACCCATGGCCCTTACCAGGTATATATCCACGCGATGGGAGACTGGATCTTCGGGATGAAACCGACGGACATCTGGTGGTCTACGTCTGACATCGGGTGGGTGGTCGGCCACAGCTACATCGTGTACGCACCGCTGCTCTTCGGGTGCACCACGATCGCCTATGAAGGGACCCTCGACCACCCCGGTCCCGAAACTTTCTACCGCATCGTGGAAGAGAATCACATCAGCGGCGTCTTCACCTCGCCGACGGCCGTTCGGTTGCTGATGCGCTATGGCGTCGAGCCGGCTCGCCGCTTTGATCTGCACTCGATGGAACGGGTGGTCTGCGCCGGAGAGGTGCTCAACCCGCCGGCATGGGAGTGGTTTCAGAAGGAGGTATTCCGGAACCGCGTCCCGGTTATCGACCACATGTGGCAGACCGAGACCGGCGGTCCGATCGTGGGTAACCCGTATGGGGTGGTGATGCTGCCGATTAAGCCGGGCTCGTCAGGAATCCCTGTGGCGGGGGTCGAGGGGGCCGTTTTGGCCCCAGACGGTAAGGAATGCGGGCCGGGTGAGAAAGGGATCTTCGTTGTGAAGCGACCGTTCCCCGGCCTGACCGCGTCGCTGTGGGGTGAGCCCGAGCGCTATGGTCGCGACTACTGGCAGCGTTTGCCGGACCAGACGGTCTACTTCACGGGCGACGCGGCCGCTATCGACGAGGACGGCTACGTGTGGTTCAGCGGGCGTGCCGACGAAATCATCAAGATCGCTGCGCACCGCATCGGCACCATCGAGGTGGAGACGGCGTTTCTACGCCATCCGGCCGTGGGTGAGGCCGGCGTGTGCGGTCGGCCGGATGAGCTGCGCGGCGAGGTTATCTCCGCATTCGTCGTGCTCAAGCAAGGCTATCAGCCATCAGACCATCTCCGGAGAGAGTTGATGGAGACGGTGCGGCGCGAGTTAGGCGCAGTGGCTGTGATCGGTGAATTGAACTTTGTTGGCATGCTGCCCAAGACCCGAAGCGGCAAGATCATGCGCCGCGTGCTGAAGGCGGTGATCCTGAACCGCGACCCCGGCGATATCTCGACTATCGAAGAAGAGGCCTCGGTTGAAGAAGCGCGCGCCGCCTGGGAGCAGATGCAGTCGCAGGTCGCCGAGCAGTCCAGGCGCTGAGCACGCGAGAGTTGCGAGGTTCGGCGGCAGCCCGCACCGCCAGGGTCTCCTTTCAAGTTCGCCGGCGACGGCGATGTAAATTCCGGCAAGAACAGCCTAGGACGCGCGCAGGCTGGTGGCCGCCCGCCTACCCTGAACCGGCTGGCTTTCGACAACGAGGGAAGCGGCCTCCCGGCACCAGAAAAACTACTGAGGGCCGCATTACGTGGATTGAGGCCCGTTGCATTTCCTAGGATTTCCTGCCGAGCACCAGGCCGAGCGTCGCTGCAAGCGGTAGGACCCGAACGCCTCCGACCGTGTGACCGAACAAAGGGCCGAAGTGTGCGCGATCCCCGGTCACCAGTAGTCCTGT
The DNA here is from genome assembly GCA_050694895.1 of bacterium. GTDB lineage: Bacteria > Sysuimicrobiota > Sysuimicrobiia > Sysuimicrobiales > Humicultoraceae > JBQTJP01. Next base: position 6,445 of record JBOGSE010000457.1, read on the forward strand.
GCCGGCGTCGGCAGCCGCGGCGAGGATCGGGGCATCCTCCTCCTGCAGGCCCTGGCGACGCGCCCAGGCGACTCGGGACGGAGTCGCTTCCGGGACGATGGTGACCGTACGGAGCAAGCGCTCGAACCGCTGCAAGGCGTCGGGATACCGACCTTCCAGGTTGCGCCGGGCCTCGGCCACGACGTGCGCGGAGGTCAGCAATGCGCACCGGCCTTGCTCAGCAAGGAGGAACAAGGCGGCGGATCGTCCTTCAGGGCTAATGGCTGCAGCGAACAACACGTTGGCATCCATAAAGATGCGCATCAGGCGGTGGGTCGGATCCGCCGCTTGACTCGCCGGGCCTCCTGCGGGGTCATGCGATCCTCGGTCAGGAACTCCCTGACGCGCCCCTGACTGTACAGCTCGATGGGGTAGACTCCGGCCGGGCGGAGCAGGATGCCCCCCTCCGGCGTGACATCCACGAGGAGCAACGCCTCACCGGTGAGGCCCAGACGCCGCAGCACCGCTTTAGGGAGGGAGAGCTGACCCTTCTTGCCGAGTCGCACGACTTCCATGACGTCAGCATAGACTATACGTGGCATCTCTGGCAAGCCGGATTCCGGAAATCCGGATTATGCGGTACGAGGACCGGTGGACTATGGCTGTCCGGTCCTCGCCTACGCCACCCCTCGCTTGCGCCGTTCTGTCGCAACGTTGTCACGCGCCGTCCCCATGTAGGAAGTTTTGCCTCACCGCGACTCTATTCCGCGTAGGACGTCCCCGGCCCGACGATAGAGCACGTTCACATCCCCTCGACGAGTTCGGGCTGGTGCTGGCTGAGGTACTTGTCGACTTCGGCCAGATCTCTAGTTCAGTCTATCCCCCTACCTGCGGGTCGCATTAGCTGGATCAGGCCGTTGCGTTTCCTGCCATTTCCTGCCGAGCACCGCCGCCTTGTTCCTCCTTGCAGGGCAAGGACAGTAGCTCTGGAGCCCACCGGCGTGGAAAGGGTCATTACCGACCGGGCCCTCTCCTGACGAAGTCTCCCCGCGAGCTCCTGCTGGTTGTCATCAGCGCGGTGGCGGGCCAACGGCTACCCCTCGGCCGTACTTCACCGTCACTGGATTCAGGCGTACGTTGACTGGATCGTTCACGTGCAGCCCGGCCGCTTCGCCGCTCGCGGGCAGGCGCGCCCGCAGCCCAACGGGCAACCCTCTAATTGAGAGCTCCCCGTGGAGCTCGTTTCCCAGGTCCTCCAGGTGACGAAGGGTGCCCGGGAGAGGCGCCACTCCGGCGATTTCCGGCGCCATTCGGGCTCCAGCCAGGTCTTCGCGGGCATCTCGGCCTGGCTGACTGAGGACCAGGTCCTCCGGACGCACCGCCACCCACAGCCGATCCCCGATCGCCACCGCCTCCCGCTCCCGCACCGGCACAACGCCATCGCCGAGGCGCACAAGAATGTCCGGCCCGCTCCGGCCGACGACCTCGCTGTCCACCACGACGGTGTTCCCGATGAAGTGTGCGACGAACTGCGTGATGGGACGCGTGTAGATCTCACGGGGCGTACCGATTTGCTCCACGAGGCCTTGATTCATGACGGCGATGCGGTCGGAGATGGCCATCGCCTCTTCCTGGTCGTGCGTGACATAGACCGTCGTGATGCCCAGCCGCTGCTGCATCCGCCGGATTTCGCGCCGCAGCCCCACCCGCAGCCCCACGTCCAGGTTGCTGAGGGGCTCGTCGAACAGCAGCACCTGGTGCTCGAGGTGGCGAGCCGCCATCCGGCGCATCAGGTAGCGAGGTCCCGCGAGTACCTCAAAGCCCGAGGCTGGTAGGGTAGCCGCCGCGGGCATAGGCCGCGCCGGTACGTTGCAAGAGCGAGTCTACGCCACCCTCGCCTTCGCAGTTCTCTCAAACAAAGCCGGGCTCCCGGCACCAGCCCATTGTGACGGTCCTCCTCTCGGGTGATCTCCCCTGGTCAATCCCGATGAGAACCACACGATGGCCAGCCTCGTCAATGGCCCGGCATTTTACACCCCTATTGGGACACTACCCTGCCTTTCCGGCTACTTGGGCAAGGGTTGGCTCCCATCTGCATGGACCCGTTCCCTAGGCTCGTTGCAGAAGGGTGCGGTCAGAGGGCGAGATAGCGGTTGATGATCTCCTGGTTCTGCCCGATCGCCTCCATTGGGCCTTCGGCCGCCACCGTGCCTTTCTCTATAATGTAGGCACGGTCCGCGACCTTCCAACAGAACGTCAGGTTCTGGTCGGCCAGCAGGATGGTCACGCCAGTGTGGCGGATGTCGCGCAGGACGTCGATGAGCTGCTTGACGATGAGCGGGGCCAGACCCTCCGCCGGCTCGTCGAGGAGGAGGAGGTCTGGGTCCTTCATCAGGGCCCGGCCGATGGCCAGCATCTTCTGTTCCCCACCGCTGAGGTGATCCCCGCGGCTCGTGCGGAGAGTGCGGAGCGCAGGAAAGAGCTCGTAGACCTTCTGCAGATCCCAGCGCCCCCGCCGGGCGGGAGTGATGCGGGCGGCAAGCAGCAGGTTCTCCTCCGCCGTCAGGTCCGGGAAGATACGGCGATCGTCCGGGACGTAGCCCACGCCCAGGCGCGCGATCTCGAAGGGGGCTCGGCCTGTGATCTCGCGGCCTCGCAGGCGCACGCTGCCGGTGCGGGGGCGCGTCAACCCCATAATCCCACGCATCGTTGTGGTCTTTCCGGCTCCGTTCCGGCCGATCAGGCTGACGATCTCGGCTTCACCCACGTGCAGCGAGAGGCCCTGCACGACGACGCTCGTGCCGTACCCGACCACCAGCCCAGCGACCTGAAGGATCATGCGGTGCGGCCCGCCTCGTCGCCCAGGTAGATCTCCCGCACGTGCGGGTTGGCACGGATCGCGTCCGGCGGGCCGTCGGCCAGGATCCGGCCCCGGTTCATGACCACGATCCGCTGCGCGAGGGAGAACACGACGTCCATGTCGTGCTCGACAATGACGAAGGTGGTTCCCCGCTCTGCGGCAAGTCGGCGGATGAGTTCCAGGACCATGCCTCGCTCCGGAGGCGTCATCCCCGATGAGGGCTCGTCGAGGAAGCACAAGACCGGGCGCGACGCGATGGCGATCGCCAGCTCCAGCCGGCGCTGGTTCCCGTGCGCGAGGGTTCCCGCCTCCCGGTGCGCTTCCGGTCCCAGGCCCACCTCGTCCAGCAGCCGGTCCGCCTCGTCCATCACCTCCCCTTCGTCCGTGAGCGCCGCGAAAGGACTGAGAGCCTTCCCCCGCCGGGCCAGGATGGGCAGGAGGACGTTCTCGCGGACGGTGAGGCGCGGGAAGATGTTCATGACCTGGAACGAGCGGGTGAGACCGCGCCGGACGCGGGAGTGGACTGGAAGGCGGGTGATCTCCTCTTCCCGGAACAGCACGCGTCCAGTGTCCGGAGGGATGGCGCCGGTCAGCACATTGATGAGCGTGGTCTTGCCCGCGCCGTTGGGGCCGATGACGGCCGTGAGCTCGCCCTGCGCGAGCGCGAGGTCCACGTCGTCAACCGCCGCTAGCGCCCCGAAGGTCTTCCGCAGGCGTTCAATTCGCAGCAGGTTGGTCATCGGAGCCCGCTCCGCTTCCGCGGCAACCATTCGTCCGCGATTCTCGCAACGCCTCCGCGGAAGCCCATCACCAGGACAATAACCACCGCGCCGAGGACGATGGACCAGTGCACGGTGAACCGCACGATGACGTCCTTGATGATGATGAGCAGCGCCGCGCCGATGATGGGGCCGGCGAAGGTGTGGATGCCGCCCAGCAACGTGGCCAGCACCGGCTCGGCCGAGGTGCTCCAGTGCGCGATGGGCGGCGTCACCGTGTTTTCCAGCGGTGGCAGGAGCGAACCGGCCAGGCCGGCGTACAGGCCGGCGATCGTGAATGCGATCAAGCGGTAGGCGGTGACGGAGATCCCCGCGAAGGCCGCGCGCTGCTCGCTGTCGCGGATGGCGCGCACGGCCAACCCCAGGGGGGAGCGTACAATCCTGTAGAGCCCGTAGACCGCTGCGACCGTCACCACCAGGACGACGTAGTAGTACCGGTCCATCGTGGAGACGCTCACCGAGAACAGGCCGGGGATGCCGACAGGCGCGCGGGGGATGCCGATCAAGCCGTCGTCGCCGCCGGTGAAGTCGCGCCACTTCCACGCGATCGAGAAGATCATCATGCCGAACGCCAGCGTCAGCATCGAGAAGTAGATGCGCGTGTGGCGGACCGAGAGGACGCCCAATGCCATAGCTGCGACAGCAGCAGCCACGGTCCCACCGAGGATGCCCAGCGGGAGCGAAGGCAGCCACAGGAGGATCTTGGCGCACGCGTACGCGCCGACCGCGAAGAAACCGGCCTGGCCGAACGAGAGCAGCCCGGTGTAGCCGAAGAGCAGGTTGAACCCCAGGGCGAATAGTGACAGGATCGCGATCTGGATCGCCAGGTAGAGCACGTAGTCGCGGGCCACGAGCGGCAGCGCTGCGAGGGCGACGACGAGGCCTGCGGCTGCCGCGATGCGCATGCCTTACCGCGCGAACAGCCCCTGCGGTCGGATCAGCAGCACGACCGCCATGATGACAAAGATGAAGAACAGCTCGAAGACAGGAAAGAGCAAGGTGCCATAGGCGGAGAGGACACCGACGAGCAGTGAGCCGACAAACGCCCCCGGCAGGCTCCCGAGCCCGCCGATGACGGTGATGACGAACGCCTGGATGATCATGGCCGCGCCGATGCCGGGCGACGCAGGACGCACGGGCACACCCAGCGCGCCTCCCAGCGCCGCGAGAGCTGCGCCGAGCATGAAGACGCCGGTGAACATGCGTGGCACGTCGATGCCGATCGCGCCCGCCATCTCCCGGTCCGCGGCCGTCGCCCGCACCATCCGACCCCACCAGGTCCGTTCGAAGAGCAGCCAGAGCGCCAGGCCGACCAGCACCCCCACAAGGATGATGAACGCGTTGTAAACGGGGAACGCGCGGCCGAACACCGGCCAGGCACCCTCCAGGAAGCGCGGGATGGGGGGGATCTTGAAGACGCCGCCCCAGATCAGCTTCACCGCGTCGTCCAGGACCAGCACGAAGCCGAACGTGAGCAGCAGCTGGTAGGCGTGGTCCAGATGGTAGAGGTGCTGGAGGAAGAAGCGCTCCATCGCCATGCCGAGCAGGGCGACGACGGCCAGACCTAGGGCCACGGACACCGCGAACGGCAACCCCCACAAGCCGTAGGCTGTGTACGCGGCGTACGCGCCGAGCATGAAGAGACTGCCGTGGGCGAAGTTCAGGACGCCCAGCACGCCGAAGATGATCGTCAGCCCGGCCGAGATGAGCCAGAGGTACATCGCCTGCGAGAGCCCGATCAGGCCCTGGTAGGCAAGGTCGTTCATCGTCGGTTCACCTGACGAGACCTCCCCCGTCCCCATCGAGGGAGGCGAGGGGAGGCAGGACAACGTGGATCCCCACTTACTTCGAGAGGTCCAGCGGCTTGAAGGGCGGCCAGCGGTAGTAGTCCTTCGGGTCAAACACTTTCAGCTCACCCAGAGTGGGGATTATGTACCGTGGATCATAGATGACCCGGCCAGCGGGGACGGCGTAGACAAACTGGTGGTCCTCGGCGCGGTAGATGCGCAACCCACCCGGGTTTTCGATCCTCATCCCCTTGAGCGCATCGAGCACCCTGTCGGTCTGGATGCTCCTCGCTTTCTCGACGGCCGCCTTCGTGATGTAGATCGCGGAATGGGTCGTCTCGGCCGAGTAGTTTGGCATCCGGCTGAACCGCTTCGCGAAGCGACTGACGAATGCGCGGTTGGTCTCGTTGTTGGGCCAGTTGTGAATGTACCGCGCGGTGGCGTAGAGCTTGCCCCTGAAGCGGTTCTCCTTCACCTCGGCCTGGATCCCCTCCAGCACGTCGACGGAGCCGCCCATCGCCTGGAACCAGACCTGGATCCTGTCGAAGGCGCCCTGCAGGAGTGCCTGGCGCAGCAGTGTCACGGCTTCCCCGGCCCACGGTGTGGCGATGATCCCATCGGGGTTGGTGGCCATGACGGCAGCAATGTGCGCGGAGAAGTCCAGCGTGAGGAAAGGCGCCCAGACCGCACCGACGAACTCGACGTCGGGACGGAAGGCCTTCATCTGATCCTTGAACATGGCCCACGCCGCGTAGCCGTACTCGTAATCAGCCCCGATCGTGGCCCATCGCCTCACGTCCCTGCGCTCCCGGAAGAAATGCGAGGCGACCGCGTCCTGGTAGACGGGAACGCTCACGCGGACGATCTGCTTGATCCCGCGTTGTGCGACCAGCTCCTCCGTCAGCCTGTGTGTGGCCGCGTGGGTGAAGAACTGGATGCGGTCAAGTTCCGCCAGCACGGGCCCGATGGCCATGGCGACGCCGCTGCTGTCGGTGCCGTACAGGAAGTGAGCCCCGTACTCTGTGGCGAGGAACCGTGCGTTCCTCACCCCTGTCGCCGGCCGGTTCTCGTCGTCCATAAAGCGCATCTCGAGCCTGCACCCGAGGATGCCGCCCTCGGCGTTGATTTCCTCGATCGCCAAGGTCGCGCCCATCTCGATCTGCCGCCCATAGTCGGTGTGCGGACCGGACGCGACCCCCTGGACCCCCAGTTTCAGGGAAGGGATCCCAAGCTGGCAGGCCGTTCCGGGTCCTCCGCTGGTGAAGGGTGGGGACACCAGCACCACGGCGGCAGTGACGGACAATGCGATCCAAACTGCCCTCCTCATCTGTACCCCTCCTCCTTTATCTGATGTACCGATCTCGCCATCACATGTGATCCTCGGCACAGAGCGTTGCCGAGGATGTTCAAAGTCTGATGCTGAAGTAGCGCTTCGCGCGTGGCACATTCTATGACCGCCCGGTCCACCCCTCTCGCGTAAGGGACTTTGGATTGGGCGACAGGTCGTCTGCGGTGAGACCGGTCGGAGGGCGCCTGGAGAGGGCACCCGGGAAAGGTCGCCATGCGGGCGGGCGAGACGCGGTTCTGGGATCCAAAGGTCGAGAGGCTGCCGAGGCAGAAGATCGAGTCGCTGCAACTAGAGCGCCTACGGTGGCAAGTCACTCGCTGCTACCACGAGTCCCCGTTCTATCGAGAGCGCTTCGACCGGGCCGGTGTGCGGCCCGAGCATCTCCGCGATCTCGCGGATCTCCGCCACTTCCCGTTTGTCACAAAGCAGGAGCTGCGGGACGAGCAGGCCGCCCACCCGCCGTTCGGTCGCCACGTGGTCGCGCCGCAGTCCTCCTGGCGCGAGCTCCATCCCTCCACGGGGACGACGGGCGTCCCCGTGAACACCATCTGGTCCGCGAAGGACGTCGAGGTCATCACCGACCACACCGCCCGTACGATGTGGAGCTTCGGCGTCCGGCCCGGCGACATCGTCCAGAACGCCTTCGCGTATGGGCTCTGGGTCGCCGGGCTGGCCGTGCACTACGCTGCCGCGCAGATCGGGTGCTTCGTCATTCCCATCGGCGCCGGGTCCACTGCGCGGCAGGTGGACTACCTCGTGAGCCCTGGGTCGACCGTCCTCCTGGCGACGCCCTCATTTGCCATTCACATCGCCGAGCACCTGCGGGAGCGTGGCGTCAGTCCCGATGACATCCCGCTCCGGATCGGGTGCTTCGGCGGTGAGCCCGGCGCGGAGGTGGCGGCCACGCGCGTCCGCATCGAGCGCGGCCTCGGCATCGATTGCTACGACTACTACGGGCTGGGGGAGATCGCCCCCACGTTCGCCTCCGAGTGCACGGAGAAGGACGGGCTACACTTCGCCGAGGATCACTACCTGGCGGAGATCGTTGAGCCAGTGAGTCACGGGGTGCTCCCGCCGGGGGAGGTGGGCATCCTGGTCCTCACCCACATCACCCGGGAAGCCGCTCCGATGATCCGGTACTGGACGAACGACTATGCGCGCCTCGACCTCGAGCCATGCCCGTGTGGGCGCACGGCGGCCCGGCTCCCCGACGGCATCCTGGGTCGCGCCGACGACCTGGTCATCTACAGAGGGGCGAAGTTCTACCCGGTCCAGGTGGAGGGGGTCGTCCGGTCGTTCGCGGAGCTGACCGATGAGTTCCGTATCGAGCTAACCACCGACGAACGCGAGGGCTCGGATCGGGTCACGGCGGTCGTAGAGGCGCTTGTCGGTGACGCTCCTACGATGCGGGAGCGCGTGGGACGCGCTCTGCGGGAGGCGCTGGGCGTGACGCTTGAGGTCCGTATCGTCGAGCCAGGGAGTCTCGAGCGCACGGTCTTCAAAGCCCGCCGTCTCATCGACCTGCGGCAGCGGAACAGGTGATGTTGAAAGGCGGAGGAGGTAGCACTACCGGCGGCGCAAGCGCTGGCTGTCGTGATCTCTGGACAAGCATCTAGCGCATTGCCCACGACTCCATTGGGTCGATCACTCTCGTCGTAATAGGTCATCTGGCTAGCGTAGCTGTTTGGAGCCGCGAACCACGGCGAGACCAGGCAGAGGCTCGCCGGTGGCGCGGTTTGGAATGTACGCTGCAACAATGCCGACAAGCATCTGCTCTCGGATGAACGCCGGTCCGCCACTGACACCGTTGATCGCGACGCCATCCACGAGGTAGGGATGAGGTCAGACTGGCCGTGCTGGAGGTCGACGGCTCGCGACGTCCCTGAGGGTGTGCGAACCACGGTGAAGGAACTCGTCGAGGCCTTGGACCACTCCATCAACTTGGCCGGCGGCATCACGGAGGACCTAGCCGACCTTTAACTCTCGCTCCAGGGCCTCGGTCGTGCGTCTCGTGTGCCCTGTCCGCGGCCATAGGCCTTCCCGTAGATGTTGCCCTCATCACCTCCCAGTTCCTCGAAACTAAGCAAATCGAAACACCTTCGTGTCCAGGGACAGCACGACTGGCCTGCGACCTTGACGTCCCCGCTAGGCCCGGGCTATTCTCAGTATTAAATATTTGATCATCTGTTTGATCAAGATTCAGGTTGGTCGAGAGCCCTGTTTATGGCTGTCCCGGCATATGAACGTGCAGCCGAGTATCTTCGCCTGAGCATCGTTCAGGGGAAACTGCTCCCCGGCCAAAAGATTCCTCAGGACGAAATCGGTGAGAACCTGGGCATCAGCCGGATGCCCGTGCGCGAGGCCCTTCGGAAGCTTGAAGCCGAAGGGTTTGTCCGCCTCCTACCAAACCGGGGCGCGATTGTCCGCGAACTATCCGTTCAGGACATTCGCGAGGTCTATCAGATTCGCATCGAACTCGAAGGATTGGCGGCCCGGCTGGCCGCGCCTCGGGTATTTCCCGAGCAGCTGGAGCGGCTCCGCCGTTTGATGGCGCTCATGAGCCGTACGGTGGAGCAGGATGACATCCAGCGCCTGCTTGAGCTCAATAAGGATTTCCACCATACCTGCTACGAGTCCGCGGATAACGCCCGGCTCCTCCGCATGATCCAGGACCTGCGAAACTACAGCCTCCGCTACCGGGTCTTCCATGCCCACATCCCCCACCGCCTGCGGGATTCCTTGCACGAGCATCAAGCCATCCTCCGTGCTTTTGAGGCGCGGGACGGAGCCCTGGCGGAACGCAACACCAAACACAACATGCAGCGGACTGCCGACATCCTGATCGAGCATCTGGAGAGACTCTGGGGCCCGGTGGGCATGCTCACGACTGTGCAGTCGCCTCCACCGAGTCCTCTGCCGACCGCCTAGCCGGACGGACGTGGGCGGCTGCTACGAAAGCGAGGAGAGAGATGGTTGAAGGCGAGGTGCGGATCGTCGCGGTCGGAGACGTCCAACCCAATCGCGAGCGGCCGGAGACGTTTTTCGCAAAGATACTGCCGGAGTTTGGGTGGGGCGATCTCCGCCATTGCCAGCTGGAGTGCACGATTTCCGATAGAGGCGTCCTGCGGACCGATGTCCGCAATCCGGCCCACCGGGTTCCACCCCACAATATTGTGGCGCTGACGAGTGCCGGGATCAATGTCGTGTCCTACGCGGGCAATAATAATCTTGATTACGGCATCGAGGCTTTCACGGATACCCTGAATCGTCTGATCGCGAACGGCATCGAGTATGTCGGCGCAGGCGATCGCCTTGAGGAAGCCCGCCGTCCACTCTATACCAGCGTCAACGACGTGCGCATCGCCTGGCTCAACTTCTGCTCGATCCTGCGTGATGGGTATGAGGCCACGCCTGATCGGCCGGGCATCTCACCCTTGAAGGTCAAGACTTACTATGAGTCGCTGGAAAACATCTACGAGCAACCGGGGACCCCGTGCCGCACCGTCACGCTCGCCGATCACGGCGACTTCGAGGCGGCCATGGCGCAGATCCGGTCTGCGCGCGCCCAGGCCGATGTGGTCATCGGGTGCTTCCATTGGGGGGTGCACTTCACCCACGATCTCGCCATGTACCAGGCGAACGTGGGCTATGCCGCTATCGACAACGGCTGCGATCTCGTCCTCGGGACGCATCCCCATTGTCTGCAGACCGTCGACGTCTACAAGGGCAAGTACATCTTCTATTCCCTGGGGAACTTTGCGTTCGAGCAGCCCGAGGCGATCGCCCAGCACGGCGTCCGTGAATACCTCTCGTTTTATGGCGTCCCGCTCGAGCCCGAGCTGAAGGTTCACCCACACCCCCGGCACTGCCGCAAGACCATACTGCTGAAGATTCGCATTCGGCAGAAACAGATCGCCAGCGTAAGTTTCCTGCCGGTTTACTTTACCGACGCGGCCCGGCCCGAAGTTCAGGAGCCGGGCACCCCGATGTATGAGGAGATCCTGGGGCTCATGGACGAACTGTGTGCCGAGATCGGAACCCGGGTCGTCCGCGAGGGCCGCGAAGCCGTGGTCGTGGCCGAGAAGGCCAGCCCGGTCGATACCCGCGTGCTCCTGAGGAATCGCAAGAACTCGTATCCCTGGCTGCGCAGACTGGCGACGATCGTCGAGTAGCGGAAGGGCTCAATGCCATTTCACGCCGAGACGGCTCGGATCCTGGCCGACCTGCAGTCGGTCTCCCGGTTCGGCCGTGTGGGGCCTACGGCGGTGACACGCCTCGCCTTCACGTCGGAAGACAATGCCGCGCATCGCCATTTGGAGGCGCTCATGCGGCGTGAAGGCCTGGACACCTATTACGATGCCTTCGGCAACTTCTTCGGCCGCCGCCCCGGACTCGATGCTCGGGCCGCGGTGGTCATGGCCGGGTCGCATCTGGACGGCCCACCTAAGGGCGGGCTGTACGATGGCACCGCCGGCGTCCTGTGCGCCCTGGAGGCCGTTCGTCTGCTGAATGGAGCCGGCGTGGAGACCCGGCGTCCCATCGAGGTCGCGGCCCTGCGCTGCGAACATCTGGATCGCTTCGGCCTGTCATGCCTCGGCAGCCGGGCGATGGCCGGCAAACTGACGGTCGAAGATCTTCATCGGCTCGGAGATGGCGACGGGATCAGCCTGGCCGAGGCCATCAGGACAGCCGGTCACCGCCCCGAAGACCTGGACTCGGCGCGGCGCCAGGGCCGGCTCCACGCCTTTGTGGAGCTCCACGTCGAGCAAGGCCGCGTCCTGGAAGACCTCGGCAAACATCTGGGCGTGGTGACCTGTATCGCGGGGCCGACCCGGTTTCGGATCCGGCTGACCGGGCTCGCCGATCACTCGGGAGGCACTCCCATGTCTCTGCGGCGGGACGCCCTCTGTGGCGCTGCGGAGATCATCCTGGAGCTGGAGCGGATGGCCCTGGCTGCTGATGGCTGCGTCGCCACGGTCGGGATCATCAACGTCCGGCCAGGCGCGGTGCACACCATTCCGGGCGAGGCGGAAATCTTTGTCGATATCCGGGGCGTGGAGGCGAGGACCAAGCGCGCCCTCGTGGCGCAGTTCCGGGAGTTTGTGGAGGAATGTACGCAGCGTCGGGGTCTGGAAGTGTCGGTCGCCTGTTCTGTCGATGAGGATCCTGTGCCTGTATCCCCTCGCGTCGTTGACGCCCTGTGCCAGACACTGACGAAGCTCGGGACTGACTTCGTTCAGATGCCCAGTGGCGGCGGCCACGACACCCAACACATGGCCGCCTGCACGGATGCCGGGATGCTCTTCATCCCCAGTCACCGCGG
>JBOGSE010000458.1:0-1865 GCA_050694895.1 bacterium
TCATCGGCCTCGATCCCGATCTTGCCCCGCCACTTCGGATCGAGCAGATCCTCGTAGCGGGCCGGCGTCTCAGCGGCTCGCACCAGAGTGGTGTTCCATCCCAGCACCAGCATGTTGTTGCGAGTGGCGACCCAGAAGCCCTTGGGGTCCTGCCCCTGCCGCGGGTATGAGGCGGCGCGAGGCGTGAAGTAGGGCTGCCCGAACCCCTCGTTCAGCATTTTGGCAACGTCGATCCCAGTGCCCTCGAAGATGTCCGCGATGTACTTGCGGCCGCGGTACTCGGTGATGAGCTTTTGCGCGACGTCCTCTCCGGATGCCCGATAGACCTCGCCCTTGATGAAGGGATATTTCTTCATGAACCCCTCGATCAGCGGCTGCGACTCTTCCAGGTCCATCGACGTGTAGACCAAGAGGGCCCCTTCCTTGCGGGCACCTTCTTCGAGGAACGCCTGACGATTGTCGCGCCTGTAGTTCGCGATCTGCGCGACAGTCAACGTGTTCTGCGCCTGGCCGTACGCTCCGGGCACAACCGCAAGCAGCACGACGGCAAGGATCCCCAGCGCGCCCTTGTGCATCAGGCCTGCCATATCCATCCCTCCGTCACTCAGGCTTCCGTCCACTGCTAACCGTTCCTGGTCAAAGGACTGTACGGGCTACTCAGGGCTTGATCGGGCGTAAAGAGGAGGATAAATTGAACATTCAAACAAATACTTCCCTATGCCAAGTTACCACTCCTCTAGTCACAGGGCAGGGCGGCGCCCGGATCGCCGGAAGGAGGCCGTATGCCCGAGCGCCTTCTAACCCCGGATGAAGCGGCCGAGCGCCTGGCGATCAGCTCGAAAACAGTCCGCAACTGGCTGCGCGAGGGCCGGCTGCACGGAGTCAAGGTCGGGCGGCTATGGCGCCTGCGGGAGCGCGAACTCGAGGCCTTTCTGCCACACGCGATCGCGGATGATTTCGAAGCGGCGCGCGTCGAGCGCACCAGTCCACCGCGGGCGCCGGCCTCCGAATGGCCGCGTGGTTCCGGTGGACCACACACCGACGGAGCGGCTTCCAACCGTACGCCGATGGCCGAGTCGCGCGCCATCGGTACTCTGGCGCCACCGGTATCGTCCGAAGCCGTGCCGCTCGAAGAGCAGGTGCTGTCAAAGAAACAGATGCACCTGCTGCGCAGCACCTATCGGGTCCTTGCCGAGAAAGGGCTCAAGGAGCTCTCGCTCCAGCATGTGGCCGACCAGGCCGGCGTCAGCAAGGGCATCTTGCTCTACTACTTCGGATCCAAAGAGAACCTCATCCTGGCCGCGATGCGCTGGGTGCTCGGACGGGTGGCCGAGCGCATCCGCACGGCGGTCTTCGAAGCGCAGTCGGCCGAAGAAAAAGTCACCGCCATGCTCGATGCGATCTTCATCGACCCTAAAGCGAACCGGGACTTCTATCTGGTCTTCCTCGATCTGCTGAGCACGGCTGCCCGGCTGGACCGCTTTGACGAGATCAGCGCGACCTTCCGCACCACGGTAAACGCGGTCTACGCACACATCATCGAGCACGGCATCGAGCAGGGGACGTTCACAATCACGAATGCCAATGAAGCGGCCGCGGTGGTGCGCGGGATCATCGATGGACTGTTCTTGCAGTGGCTGCAGGAGGCCGACCGCGACGCCATCCACGGGCGGACCCGCGAAACGTGCAAGCGCGCCGTGCTCGCGTATCTCCGCTCAGGGCGCGCGGCGGGCACCTGAGTGAGGCCTGCCTCCACCCCGCCTCGCCGCCGATAGCATTCCATACGACGCCGCGGCGAAGACGAATCCGCCCAGAAGAAAACTCGCCACCCAGCCTTGCCGGGCCGCCAGATCGGCGCCCGCGCC
>JBOGSE010000459.1:0-1208 GCA_050694895.1 bacterium
CTAGAGGAACAGCCGTCCCGGCGAGAACGGCAGCGGGAGCAGCCGCACAAACAGCAGGTAGAAGAGTCCCCATGCCGCCCCGGTGAGGATGAGGGACAGCAGCCATCCCTCCTTCGCCTCGATCTTGAGATAGAGAAAGACAAACAGCGGAATGGCCCTGGGAAACCCGATCAGGATGATCGCGATGAAGAACCCCAGGATCCAGGCGAAGATGGTGGCGGTCCTGGGCAGGGCGACGCGCGGGTCGACCTCGGAGAGCTGAAAGTCCACGCCCTGGGTGACGGTCCTCCCCTCCGTTTGTTCCTTCTGGGTCAGGCTGAGCAGAAACTCCGCCACGGCGAGGATGAGCAGCGGAATCGCCACGACCCGCGGGAACAGGGCCGCCTTCGCGGGCCAGGCTCCGGTCGATAGCAGCGCCCACGCCCCCACAAAGATCACGCCCAGGCTGAGGAGCAGGTGGGGTTTGCGCCGTATCCTCACGGCGCACGCGCCCTGATCCGCCGCTCCTGAAAGAACGGCCAGGCCACCACCAGGCACGCCAGCGCGATGAGCACCAGAACGCCCGGCCGGGTCAGCCACGCCGCCCCGTAGCGTGCGGTGGACACCCAAAGGTAACTCTCGACGATGTTCCCGAGCACGAGGCCCAGCACCAGCGGAGCCCGGGGCCAGCCGAAGCGCACCATCAGATAGCCGAGTCCCCCGAAGATCAGGGCCACAATCACGTCGCCCATGCTATTGCTGGCGGTGTAGGCTCCGACAAAGGTCAGCAGGATGAGAAAGGGGATGAGGAGCGGCCCCCGGATGGTCGTCAACTTCGCAAGATGGTTCAGGAACGCCAGGCTCGCTCCCACCGTGATGATGTTGGCCACGACGATGGTCCACACCATGGAGTAGGTGATCGCGAGATGTTTCGTGAGCATGTCGGGTCCGGGAGCCAGGCCGAGGATCAGGAACCCGCCGAGGAGGATGGCCATCGCGGAGCTGCCCGGGACGCCGAACGCCACCGTGGGAATGAGATCGCCGCCCTCCTTGGAGTTGTTGGCCGCCCCTGGACCCAGCACGCCGCGCACATCGCCCTTGCCAAAGCCTTCCCGCTCCTCAACGGTCCGCGCGCCCTGGACCGCGTGCGCATACGCCATCCATTGGGCCACCGCGCCGCCCAGTCCGGGGAGGATGCCGATCCATGTCCCGATGAGGCTGCAGCGCAG
>JBOGSE010000460.1:0-6001 GCA_050694895.1 bacterium
CTGCGGCAGGCGCCGGACGTGATTCTCATCGGGGAAATCCGTGATGAGGAGAGCGCGATCGCCGCCGTCCACTTTGCCGAGACCGGCCACTTGGTCCTGAGCACGCTGCATTCGAGCAATGCCAGCCAGACGCTCGAGCGCCTCCTCCACTTCTTTCCCGCCGATCGGCTGGTGAACATCGCGCTGCAATTGTCGCTCAACCTGAACGGCATCATCTCGCAACGCCTGGTCCCGCGCAAAGATGGCGCCGGCCTGGTGGTCGCGGTCGAAGTCATGCTGGCGACCCCGCGGGTGCGCGAGCTCCTGCGCAAGGCCGATCTGGCCGGGATCCGATCCGTCATGCAGTCGCCGGCGGGCATTCAGGAAGGGATGCAGACCTTCGACCACGCGATCTTTCAATTGATCAAGGCAGGGCTCGTCGACGCAGAAACCGCGATGAGCGCGGCCGATAGCCCGAACGATCTGCGCTTGCGCCTGAAGGGGCTGCTGTAGCGTCTAGGGCCGCTTTTCGCGGGGAAGAGCCAGTGTGACAGAGCTCGGATGGGCCCTGGGGCCGGTCCTCTTTGTGTCTCAGGGGTCGCGGTGTAGTAGAGCCGGCCATGCAGGAGAAGACCTTCAGGGATGCGCGCATCCTCATCATCGATGATGACGAGGCCAACGTCCGCCTTCTTCGGGCCCTCCTGAAGCGCGCCGGAGCCGGCTCCAGCCCCAAGAGCACCAGCGACCCCCGGCAAGTCGTCCCCTGCTATGTCGAGTTCCAGCCTGACCTGATTATCCTGAACCTGCGCACCCCGAACCGGGATGGGATCACGGTCCTGGAGGAGCTCAAGCGGTTCATCCCGGAGGGAACGTACCTGCCCATCCTGGTGATCGCCGGCGACGTCACACCCGAGGCGAAGCAGCAGGCCCTGGTGGCAGGAGCGAAGGATTTCCTGAGCACCCCCTTCGACGCGACCGAGGTCATCCAGCGCATCAGGAATCTGCTCGAGACCCGCCACCTCCATATGGCCCTGCAGGCGCAGGACAGCATGCTCGAGGCCAAGGTGCGCGAGCGCGTCCGCGAGGACGATGAGGCTCAGTTCCAGATCCTCCAGCGCATGGCGGTGATGGCCGAGTATCGGGACGATCTTGCGGGCATGCATACACATCGGGTGGGAGAAATCTCGGCGCTGCTCGCCTGGGCGCTCGGCCTTCCCGAAGCGGATGCGGAGCTGCTTCGACGGGCCGCCCCCCTGCACGATGTGGGCAAGATCGCCATCCCGGAGAGGATCCTGCTCAAGCCGACCGGGCTCACGCGGGAAGAGTTCGCGGAAATGAAGACTCATACGGTCATCGGAGCGCGGATTCTCTCGGGAACCCGGATCCCGGTACTGCAGCTGGCCGAGCAGATTGCGCTCACCCACCACGAGAATTGGGACGGCACCGGCTACCCCCTGCACGTCCGAGGGGAGAAGATTCCGCTGGTGGGCCGTATCGTCGCGGTGGCAGATGCCTACGACGCGTTCACCCACGACCGTCCATACCGGAAGGCGCTCGAGCCCAAGGAGGCGTGGGAGATCATGTGGGAAGGGGCCGGCACGCAGTGGGACGAGGCCGTCCTTGAAGCCTTCGCATCAACGGGGGTCGGCCGGAAAGTAGAGCGCGAGACCGAAGCCACCGAGCCCGCGATTACCCGGCGCCCGCTTGCCATCCATCTTCGCCGCTGAGCACAGGCCCGCTCACGCCGTACTCGATGAGCTGCTCTTCGCGGGGTTGCTTAATCCGATCCAGGGAGTTCAAGGCAGGCCTTCCGTGCACCCGATTCTCCACGAGCGCTTCGCCGCGCTCACATAGGTAGACGAGCCAGGGTGAGAGGACGTAGACTCCATACGATTGAAAAGCACGCTTCCCACGTATCCGGAGCTGGAAGGCACCCTTGAGTCGCAGTGGAGGCCTGCCGTGATACCAGCGCAGCTTCCGCAGGTTTTCGTTCCTTACAAAACTTTCCCAATATCAAAATACACTCCTGGAACTCCTGCCCGAGCGTTTCAAGCCCTATATCCGAATGACCACTACGCTCTCGATATCACGACTTTCCTTGCTCTCCACAACTACACTCCAACGCAAAGAGGAGCGGACTTGCCCTGGTGGGGAGCAAAATTCTTCGCAACAGGCCCTGGTTGCCGAGTCATGGTGATTGGGCAGGACTCTTATACTGAAGACGCGGGGAGTATTGTGTTCTACGCGGCGCTCTTCTCTTTGGTCGACTCGGAGCACGCGTACCGCCCATACATTGCCAGACTAACCGTACTCAAGACATTTCCATATACAAGATGGAAAGGTATCCGCGATCAGCTTACTGCTTGGGGTGTGAACGTTGACTTCTGCTACATCACTGACGCGGCAAAAGTCTACAAAACAGGTTCGTGGAAGGACAAGGACTATGACAGGCGTCAGAGTGTCCAGCTCCTGAAAGACGAAATCCGACTATGCAATCCTGATCTCATCATCTTGCTTGGAAAGCTTCCGTACGCCTTGCCGATTGGAAAGCCCAACTACGCAGCGGTCGTAGATGCGGGCAAGCCGATCAAGGTTGAGGGAGCCGATTCTGTCGTTTCCCCGTTTCCAATCGGACAAGGGTGGACGCAGCCTGGCTTTCGACAGAGGCTCGCGATCGCCTCGGGTTTGATCAAGTCGCTGGTTGGGCCCAGGAACACACTGTCGAGCCCATAATCCTGCTGCACGAAGGAACTTAATCGTGGCCTTGCGCCTCACCTTGAATCTTGCCACGGAGATGCTATCGCGGCTCGTCGGCTACTACGTTTACCGGATGGAAGAGCTGGAAGGGAACAGGCCAATTGTTAACGGGGGTTACATTCAGCGTGAGAAAGTGCGCGAAACCT
Organism: bacterium; assembly: GCA_050694895.1. GTDB lineage: Bacteria > Sysuimicrobiota > Sysuimicrobiia > Sysuimicrobiales > Humicultoraceae > JBQTJP01. Next base: position 2,883 of record JBOGSE010000460.1, read on the forward strand.
CCCAGTCAATGACGCTTGTTCTCGACCGGCACCCCGTACCCGCGGGCGACCTGCTCCAGCGTCCCGAGGCAGCATCTCGTCGAAGACCTCCCGCTTGACACGAGGCCAGTGGGTAATACACTGGATATATTCTGTGATACCAACGGAAGGAAAGAACATGGTGAAGCGCCTGACACGGCACGGCAATAGCCTCGCGCTCGTAATCGACAAGGGCATCCTCGACCTCCTCGAGATAAGAGCCGATACGCCCCTCACGGTTACGACAGATGGGAGAAGTCTCGTCATCACGCCGGTCCGGGATCCGGAGCGCCAGAAGCGCTTTCGCGTTGCCCTGGCCGCGGTGAACAAGCGATATGGCAGGGCGCTCAAGCGTCTCGCGGACTGACTTGTGGAGCCCCTGTTCCTAGGCCTCGATGAGGTCTTGGAGATCCACCGCGATCAGATCGAGCGATATGGAGGCGCGGCCGGCGTCCGCGACATGAGGCTTCTGGAGTCGGCGCTCGCGATGCCCATGGCAGGATACGGCAACCAATACTTCCACGCCGACACGTACGAGATGGCCGCGGCCTACCTGTTCCATATCGTTCAGAATCACCCGTTTGTGGACGGAAACAAGCGTACCGCCGCTGCAGCCGCGCTTGTCTTCCTAGAACTGAACGGCATGAAGGTCAGCGTGACGAATGAGGCACTCGTGCGCGCCGTCATCGAAGTCGCGGAAGGCAGGTTGCAAAAGAGCGGCGTCGCGGTGTTTCTCCGAAAAGGACATCGGTGACTCACCCGCGTAGTACTTCGATGACTCCACTGTCACGGAGAGACCCGATGCAGTCCATCGCGATGATCACCGTCGGGCAGGCGCCGCGGGACGATCTCGTCCCCCATATGGAGGCCGTCTTCAGCCGGAAGGTCGACATCTGGCAGGCCGGCGTCCTCGACGGCCTGAGCGGCGAAGCGACGGCCGACCTGTGGCCCGACCCCGGTGAGGTCGGCATCGTTGCCCGGCTCCTCGACGGCTCCAACACCCTTCTCTCACACGCAAAGATTCTGCCGCGCGTCCAGGCGCTGGTGGACCAGGCCGTGGCCCGCGGGGCCAGCCCCATTGTGATCCTCTGCGGCGCCGACTGGTCGGCTCTGCGCTCGCCGACCCTGATCGTCAACCCCGGCAAGGTCTTTCCCGCAATCGTCTCGGCGCTGGCGTCGGGATGGAGGCTCGGCGTGATCAAGCCCTCCGCGGGACAGATCCAGCAGGCGCGGCGTCAGTTCGCCGAGCGCGGCATCGACGCGGTGGTGACCGCGGCCTCGCCGTACACCGGCGAGCAGCGTCTGCACGACGTCCGAACCGCTGCGGAGCAGCTTCGCCAGGCCGGCGTTGACCTGGTGTGGATGTCGTGCGTGGGGATGGACGAGGCGATGCGCGCGATCGTGCAGGAGGTCACGGGCAAGCCCATCATCCTGGCGCGCACGATCCTGGCGCGGGTCATCGACGAGTTCCTGACCACAGAGCGCGTCCCGGTATCCTGACCCGCGCGGCTTTCCTAACCATCAGGTCCCCCGGAGCTCAGATGTGCAGTGCGCGCATCGGGTCGCCTTGATCGGAATGCTCATCAGACAGTACGGGCAGTCCCGAGTTGTCGGACCGGGCGCCGGCGCCGGACGGGCCATCCGGTTCACCTGCCGGATCAGCAGAAACATCGCAAAGGCGACGATGAGAAAGTTCAGCACCGTGTTCAAGAAGAGGCCGTAGTTGATCGTGGCAGCGCCGGCTTCCTTGGCCGCCCTGAGCGACGGCTGCGACTGTCCCGACAGGTTGATAAACAGGTTGGAGAAGTCCACCTTGCCCAGCAGCAGCCCGATCGGCGGCATGAGCATATCGTTGACGAACGATGTCACGATGGCTCCGAAGGCCGCGCCGATGATGACCCCTACGCCCATATCAAGCACGCTCCCCCGCATGGCGAACTTCTTGAACTCGTCCAGCATCTCAGGGACACCTCCAGAGGCGTCGCAACAATCTGACGGCGTGCACTGTGCGTAACGGGAGTCTCGTTTTTCGTGACAGGGTTTCGCAGGACCTCCCTTCGGCCACGTGCGCCAGGCGACACAGGATTCGAGCGCGTAATCGCGTAGTCAGGTCTCGATCCGCGCTTGGTTGCCTATCGTTCTGACGAACGACTGCGCAGGAACCCGTACGCGGGACGGTGGCGTGATGGCGATCGCACAGAAGGCCGATGTGGAGTCCAGACTTCGCAGCGCCGTCTCCTCCAGGCGCCTGGCGGCACATCTGAAACGATTCTCGGCGCTCCACCGCGATACGGGCGGCCCGGACGAACGCGCGGCGGTCACCTATATCGTCGAGACCCTGCGCGGGCAGGGAATCGCGGTCCAGGTCCACGAGTTCCGTGGCTTCGTGAGCCTGCCCGGCCGCGCGTCACTCGAGGTGCGCTCGGCCCAACCGCTGTCTCTTCCATGCCGTCCCCGCTCATTCAGTGCGAACACGCCCCCCGGCGGCCTCGAAGGGGAGCTGGTCTTCGCGGGCTCACTCGAGGAAGATCGCAGCACGATGATCTTTGCGCGCACCGGCGAGGAGGCCGACTACGACGGCGTGGATGCGCGCGGCAAGATCGTGCTTGGCACGGCCGGCGGCCCCGACGGCGCCAAACGCGCCTACGAGCACGGCGCCATCGCATACATCCACATGTGGCCGTCGGGGGAAGACGCCATCCATGAGATGATCGTCACCAGCATCTGGGGCACGCCGACGCCGGAGTCGATCGGACGGCTGCCCGCAATCCCTTCGCTCTCGGTGAAGAAGGCCGACGGCGACCGGCTGCGGCGGTTGATGGCGCGCGGGCCCGTGCGCGTGGTGATCCACGCCAACGCCGAGACCGGCTGGCGCACGCTCCCCGTGCCCGTCGCGGATATCCCGGGAACCGACCCGGAGTTTCTGCTGGTGGGGGCGCACATTGACTCCTGGTACGAGGGGATCACCGACAACGCCACGGGCGACGCGTGCCTGATGGAGATGGCCCGGGTGCTGGCCAGGCACCGCGGGAAATTGCGGCGGGGTGTGCGTTTTGCCTGGTGGCCGGGCCATTCACACGGACGATACGCCGGATCGACCT
>JBOGSE010000461.1:0-1554 GCA_050694895.1 bacterium
TTGCCATGACCATCGCAGACGCGGTCATCGCCGTCTTCGATTCCAAGTACACCTACTGGGTCAAGCGCCCTTTCATGATGGACAGATCGATTCGCACCGTGATGCCCACCCCAAACCACCCCAGTTACCCCGCCGGCCATTCGACACTTTCGGCTGCCGCTGCTACGATCCTCAGCCACTACTTCCCCGAAGCCACGGACACCTGGCAGGCTCTTGCCCGGGAAGCGGGGCTCTCCCGCGTATGGGGCGGCATTCACTTCCCGATGGACAACGAGCAGGGCCTCATCCTGGGAGACCGCGTGGCCAGGGAAGCCATCCGGCAATTGCAGATGACGCGATCGAAATCTGAGTAATGTTCGCATCTCTTTCGATTCGAGGCAAGCTGCTGAGCGGGTTCCTATTCGTGGCCATCGTCGCCGCCATCGCCGGATACATAGGAGTGGCGAGCACGCAGCGGGTCGGTCGTCTGTTCGGTGAGATCGTGACCGATGACGTCCGCCGCAACCGGGCGCTGGTGGAAATGAAAGGGATTGCCAGTGAAATCGCCAGCCAGACGATCAGCTTTGGTCTTGTCGGCGAGGAGACTGCACAGGCGGAAGGGACCCTCGCGGCAAACAAGAAGTTCCGGCTCCTCGCCAGTATCGAGAGGATGCAGAAATGGGAGGGCGAGTACCGGCGCCACATGGCCGGTGCCGCCAAAGAGGAATCGGAGTTTCTCCCGCAGGTCTCACGAGCGCGAGATCTCATCATCAGCCTGGCCATAGAGTTGATCGATCTCAAAGAGCAGGGCCGATCCGGTCCGGCGGTACGGGACAAGGAACAACAGCTCCGTGCGGCACAGATCAACCTGCAACGCGTTATCGACAGGACCCTGGCCTTCGAGTCGGCCGCCCTGGAGCAACGCTGGCGGGCAGCGGAGCAGACCGCGAGCGACGCGATGCGTGCGACGGTCGTCATTACTCTGGGCGCCATCCTGCTGGCGTTCCTGTTCGGGGGCATTATCGCGGGGGTGATTTCGACCCGCGTCGTCGAGCTGCAGGCCACCGCCGTACAGATTGCCCAAGGTCACCTCGACAAGCGCGTGACCGTGACGTCCAGGGATGAGATCGGCCGCCTGGGTGTGGCCTTCAATGACATGGCTGATCAAGTTCAGAGCCTCATCGAGATCGTTCACCGCTCGAAGGACGAAAGCGAACGGGCCAAGGAGGAAGCCGAACGGGCCAGTCAGGCCAAAAGCGAGTTCCTCTCGCGGATGAGCCATGAGCTGCGGACGCCCCTCAACGCTATCCTGGGGTTCGGCCAGCTCCTGGAGATGGATTCTCTCCACGCCGAGCAGCACGAGGCCGTCGAGCACATCCTGACAGCCGGCCGTCACCTGCTCGATCTCATCAACGAGGTCTTGGACATCGCGCGCATCGAGGCGGGCCGGCTGACGCTGTCGCTCGAGCCCGTACGCCTGAACGAGATAATGCAGGAGACCGTCGATCTGGCCACGCCTCTGGCGGCTCAGACGGATATCCGGCTGACGTGCAGAATGGACGGCCCCGCCGGGCG
>JBOGSE010000462.1:0-3318 GCA_050694895.1 bacterium
CCAATTGCGTGAAGGAGTTGCCAGACGCGAATGTCGATGACGCCATAACGCCGCGGATCGACCAACATCAGAATCGACGAGGCCATCGGAACCGAAACCCCCCGCAGGACTGTAAGCTCCTCAAGGCGACGGCGCTCGCTTGTCGTGGCGAGGGCCCGCCGAGTGGCGGCGCGGATCTGCGAAGGACTGTTGCTCCTGATGTGGTGAATTGCCCGTGCAGACTTCCAGAAGCAGACCGCCTCCAACTCGCCTCGGGTGAGATAGCCACGCGCCCGCGCCGACCGCAACCGTCGAATCAAGTCTACAGTTTCGTCGTCTTCCTCGGTGGACAGGCAAGCCTTGATCAACAGCGAGGCCTTTTGGTAGGGAACCTTCTTGAGAGCCATGTTTGTCGCTTAATGCGGCTGTTCAACGCGCGGCATCAGCCGCGGCCGCGGACGACCAATGTCATGACATTGGGCCAAGGCGCGTTGCAGACGCGCCATGTCGTTAGCGAAGGTTAGCGCGCTCATGGCCTCGACTCTCCTAACATCTTTGGGAGAAGACGTGGCTGCCCTGCCATCCTGCAGCAAAGGGCTGCCGTGGTCAGTCCAGCAGCTCGCCTAGCCGTCGCTCGAGAAACCGCCGCTGCGGCTCCTGCCGCGTGAGGCCGAGGGCCCGTTCGTAGGATGCCCGGGCTTCCGCTATTCTCCCCAGCCGCCGGCACAAGTCCGCCCGCGCCGAGTGCGCCAGGTGATAGTCCTCCAGATCGCCGCGGGCCAGAATGGCGTCGATGAGGGGAAGGCCCGCCGCAGGGCCGTCCCGCATCGCCACCGCCACGGCGCGGTTCAGCTCGACCACGGGCGACGGATCGGCCCGCGCCAGCACGTCGTACAGTCCGACAATCTGGGCCCAATCTGTCGCGGCGGCGTTGGGCGCCTCGGCGTGGACCGCCGCAATCGCTGCCTGGAGAGTGTACGGGCCGAACCGGCGCGACAACAGCGCCCGTTCCACCAGCGCCATCCCCTCCGCGATCTGATCCCGATTCCAGAGCGAGCGATCCTGGTCGTCCAGCAGGACCAGCTCGCCCGCCGCGGACGTACGCGCCGCGCGCCGCGATTCGTGCAATAGCATCAACGCGAGGAGTCCCATGACCTCCGGCTCCGGCAGCAACTCAATGAGCAGCCGCCCCAGGCGGATCGCCTCACCCGAGAGATCGGGCCGCGTCAGGGACGCACCTGCTGACGCCGAGTACCCCTCGTTGAATACCAGGTAGACTACCTGGAGCACGGTGTCCAGCCGGTCCGGCAGGTCTGCCCGCGACGGTACCTGATAAGGAATGCGCGCGTCGCGGATCTTCGCCTTGGCGCGCACAATACGCTGCGCCAGCGTGGGTGGAGCGGTGAGGAAGGCGCGCGCGATCTCCTCGGTCGTGAGGCCGCAGACCTCGCGCAGTGTCAGCGCGACCCGGGCGTCCGGCGGCAGTGCCGGATGGCAGCAGGTGAAGATCAGCCGCAGCCTGTCGTCCTCGACGCCCTCGTCGCCCGATTCGGCCAGATCAGCCGTGTCGGCGTCGAGTCGCTCGGCCAACTCCGCCAGCGACGCGTCGAACCGAGCCCGCCGGCGCATGCCGTCAATCGCCTTGAAGCGGCCGGTCGAAACAAGCCACGCGCGGGGATTGGTGGGCACGCCGTCGCGCCGCCAACGCTCCAGCGCTGCCGTGAAGGCGTCGTGCAGCGCCTCCTCGGCGAGGTCAAAGTCGCCGAGCAGACGGATCAGGGTAGCAAGGACGCGGCGCGACTCGGTGCGGTAGACGGCGTCAACCGTCTCGCGCAGCCGTTCGGCCGCGTCCTCGCTCACCAGCGGTTGGCCCGCGGCTGCCGCCGGTTGCACTCCATAATCTCTACGCGGGGCGCCCGGTGCGGCTACTGATTGAACTCCATGATCGGCCGCACCTCGATGCTCCCCAGGCGCGCCGACGGAATCTTCGAGGCCACCTGGATGGCGTCGTTCAGGTCCTTGGCGTTGATGAGGTAGAATCCGCCCAACTGCTCCTTGGTCTCTGCGAAGGGACCGTCGGTGGTGGACACCTTGCCGTTCCGGACCCGCACGGTCGTGGCCGTCTGAACGGGTTGGAGGGCCTCCCCGCCAAGGAAGTGACCGCTCTTCCGGATCCCCTCGGTGAAGGCGCCGTACTCATTGTACAAGGCGTCCCCCTCGCTCTTGGACATGGCGCCCAGCTTCTTCTCCTCATCGTAGATCAGACACAGGTACCTCATAGCTGTCCCTCCTAAATCGTAGTGGAACTGCTGTGAACACCATATAGTCGTTCGGGGAAGCCCACGATCGACAACGCGCTTGAGGAAGTCGATCGTACGGGTCGCATCGTTGACGATCAAAATGGGGTGAGACGGCGGTGTATCCCCGAGGCTTGTGCGACGAACTCATCGCTGCCCCTCCCACGGGTTGTCATTTCGGTGCTCAGCCAGGTAGCTGTGCCAGACGATCCTTGCCGCCACCGCTCTCCAGGGCACCCAAGCCGCGGCAATGCGCCGAACCACGTCGGGTGAGGGGTCCGAACGGAGCCGCTTGAGATTCCTCAGCGATTTCACGAGCGCCAAATCGCGGTCCGGCCATACGTCAGGGCGACGCAGAGCCATAACGAGGTAGATGTCGGCGGTCCACGGTCCGATTCCCTTAATTCGACTCAACGTGCCGCGAACGCTGAGATCGTCCGACCGGGAGAGGCTTCGAAGCCTCAGATGTCCGGCACCGATGGCGGTGGCGAGGCCGTGGATGAACTCGGCTTTCTGACGCGTGATGCCAAAGGTCGTTATCCGGCGTGCTGAAAGTCGAGAAAGCCGCTCGGCCGACACGCGGCCTGCTCCTGATTGCAACCGACGGAATGCCGCCTTCGCGGATGAAAGAGACACTTGTTGCTCCAGAATGATCCGGACGAGCGTTGCAAAACCCGGCGGGCGCGCCCACATGGGCGGTGGACCATGCCTCGTCACGACGCGCGCCAGATCCGCGTCGCGGCGGCAAAGCTCTGCCACGGCCCCGAGCATCATCTGCCGGGAGAGAGGGACTGTGACCTGCGATAAGGCAGACATGCGGACTACGACGCAGGTTCAAAGAACTCCACGGGATTGCCGTCGGGGTCTTCCGCCAGGATTTGCTTGCCCCCAGGGCCAACGACGATTTCATTGCGGAACCGATTCCACCCACCGGGTTCGGGGCGGCGTCCGTCAGGCATAGGGCGGGCGGCCGAGCTCTGGGGTCCACTGAGCCAAAGGGTAACGTCGTCTCTGGGAATGTACGCGAAGGCCGAACTCATTT
>JBOGSE010000463.1:0-1859 GCA_050694895.1 bacterium
ATCGAGCAGAGCCCGCTCTCCTACGGCATCTACGTCTACGCGCAGAGCCCGCTGGGCCGGGGCGCCGCCGCCGCGCTCGGGGTCGTGGCCATCGTGCTTGTGGCGCTCGGGACGTATCTGGCCAACCGGCTCGCCGGCCGGGGCCGGATGGCATTCACCCTGTAATGGCCGCGGCCGGCCTGCGCGTCCAGCCCGTCGAGGTCGAACTCCGCGGATTGCACCGGCGCTTCCGCGACATGGTGGCGGTGCACGATCTCTCGCTGACCGTCCAGCGCGGCGAGTTCTTCACGTTCCTGGGGCCCAGCGGCTGCGGCAAGACGACGACGCTGCGGATGATCGCGGGGCTGCTCGAGCCGGACGCCGGCGAGATCCTCTTCGACGGGCGCGCGGTCACGCGCGTCCCACCCTGGCGCCGCAACATCGGGATGGTCTTCCAGAACTATGCGCTCTGGCCCCACATGACCGTTCTTGAGAACGTAGCCTTCGGACTGGTCGAGCGCCGGGTCGCGCGCAACCAGATCGGCAGCCTGGTCAAGGAGGCGTTGCGCCTGGTCGGCCTCGAGGGTCTGGGTGGCCGCCTGCCCTCGCAGCTCTCCGGCGGACAGCAGCAGCGCGTCGCGCTGGCTCGCGCGGTGGTCGTGGAGCCTGCGCTGCTATTGCTGGACGAGCCGCTGTCCAACCTCGACGCCAGGCTGCGCGTGCAGATGCGGAACGAACTGGTGAATCTCCAGCGGCACCTGGGGATCACGACGATCTACGTGACCCACGATCAGGACGAGGCCCTGATGCTGTCGACGCGCGTCGCGGTGATGCACAACGGGCACCTCATGCAGCTCGGGACCCCGCAGGACGTCTATGAGCGGCCTGCCGACACGTTCGTCGCAGACTTCCTGGGCGGCGCGAACTTCCTTCCTGGCAACGTTCGAGAGATTCGCGCGGCCGCCGGTGCTGCCGATGGGACAATCGTCGTGGCGCTTGACGGCGGACCGCTTGTGCGGGCGGGGACGGCACGCAATCCCGGCTTTACCGCGGGCGACCTGGTGATGGTCTGCCTGCGTCCTGAGGCGATGGAGCTGGCAGAAGCAAGATCGTCGGCCGGTGCGGCCCCGGTAAGCAACACCCTGGCCGGCACGCTGCGCTTGAGCAACTACCTGGGCTCAGTGATGTCGTGCGAAGTCGAGCTGGCAGGCGGCCTGCTGCTGCGCGTGCAGACGGCCAACCCTCGGGCGTATGCGCGCCTTTCAGAGGGCATCGTCGTGACGATCCGCTTCTCCCCCGAAGATGTCCTCCTCCTCAGACACACGGCATAGCCGTCAGACGGGTACGCCTTCTACCTCCTGAGCTCTCGAAAGGTCGATCGGAATCGGCCTCTTGTTACTTCCTCGGACAGAGATCCTCTGACGTCAGCACCGCCGGGGGCGTGCTGGCATAATCCCGATCGACCAGCAGTACCTTCTTGAACCCGCCCTCGTACGTGGCGACGCCCACGCGCATGTCGGCCTGGCCACAGGGCAGGAAACCGTACGTGCCGAGCGGCAGGTCGAACGTCTCTCGCGCGGCGAGTATCCGCGCCGCCACGGCAGCGCGGTCGATGGTGTCCGCCTTCTCGATCGCCTGCTTGATCAACTGCACCGTCCCCCAGCCCCAACCGTTGTTCCGGGTGCCGCGCCGACGGTGCGTGTTGAGGAACGCCAGTCCCATGATCTTGGACTCACGTTCCGGCTCGCTCCGCCGGAACCGGCGCTCATCGGCGCCGTCGTCGTAGACCCAGGGAGAGTAGAAGCCGCGGTTCCGATCGCCCACGGCCTCCATGTACGGGAAGTCCTCGAGCAGATCGCTGCCGTAGAAGCCCTGGGTGA
>JBOGSE010000464.1:0-1073 GCA_050694895.1 bacterium
GCGATGTCGTCCAGCGCCTCGTCCCAGGCGACGCGGACCCACTTCCCCTCCCCGCGCCCGCCGGCGCGCTTCAGCGGATAGAGGATGCGATCGGGGTCGGTCACCTGGTTGAGCGTCGCCGGCCCCTTCGCGCAGTTGCGCCCGCGCGACCCGGGGTGCTCGGGGTTCCCTTCGAACTTGCGGACCTGCAGCGTCTCACGATCCACATATGCCAGCAGGCCGCAGGCCGACTCGCAGTTAAAGCAGGTCGTCGGCACCAGCATGAAGCGCCGTTCGACGTGCCCGGGCCACGCCTTGGAATCGAGTTCGACCCAGTCATCCCACCGCTCTTTGGGAGGAAACGACGCCAGATGGATACGGCTGGGACCCGGATAGAAGGTCTCGCCCCGAGCCTCCACTTCCTGGCGGGCGGCAGAGACCCGCCGGTTGAGGGCCTTCAGATCCATTGCCGCTCACCCAACGTTGACGAGCTCATGCAAGCGGCACCGACTGGCCGGACTGCACGTACGCGTGCTCGTAGGCCAGCAGGCCCGCAAGCGCCGCGACTGACGCGAGCGGGCCAATCCACGGCGCGAGTATCCCGACTCCGGCGAGGAGCGCACCGACCCAAAAGGCAGTGCGGTAGCGCCCCGCGAGCATCTCCGTCGCGGCCAGGTGCGCATGCGCGGTGGCGTGCGTGAGGGTGAGCTCGCCGGCCACCATCAGGACGTGCAGCAGGCTTGCGCCTCCCAGCACCCACAACAGGGCACGCACCAGATCTGGCTCGAGCCAGCTCGCCAGCGGCACCAGGGCGGCGGCCCCCGCGAGCGCAGCTTGAAGCAGGAAGTGCGGGGGCAGCAACGGGTTCTGCCACAAGTCGCGAGCCTTGGCCTGGGCAAACAGATAGCCGGTGTAGACCGCTGTCATCGCCGCAAGCAGCGCGCCGGGAACAACCAGCCCCGCCTGCAGATCGGGCCGGCCCATCAGAGCAGTGAGAAAATGCAGCGCCAGCACGAAGGAGTACGCGGCGATGATAAACGCGCCGCGGACCAGCCAGCTCTTCCACTGGGGACGCGTGAAGATGTAATGGAAGC
>JBOGSE010000465.1:0-2120 GCA_050694895.1 bacterium
CGCCGGCGGAGGCCGCCCGCCTGGCTTCGTCGACGGTGGGCACCATGTGCATGACCAGCGATCCGGCATTGTGCGCCTTCGCGAAGATCGCCTCCAGGGGCTGATCGATGCGCGCCCAGGCGAACGATGCGACCGCCGGCCGCTCGGCCAGCACGGCGTTGAGATGCACCTCATCAGTCCCGAAGAGGAGAAGGTTCAGTCCAAACGGCTCAGAGGTCATCGCGCGAATGCGGGTTGTGTCCATGCGGATCGCCTCGGGGATCAGACTGGATACCCCGTGTATCCCGAGTCCGCCGGCGTTTGAGACCGCGGCCACCAGTTCGGGATTGGTTCCCCCGGCCATGCCGCCGAGAATCACCGGGTGTCTGATCTTGAGCATGTCGCACACACGCGTGTGGAGCCGAGGAGCCGACCGCCCATCCGCTGTGGTGTTCATTTCTGCCTCCCAAGTTTGCGCGTTGACGGCATTTTGCGCCTGTTGTTAGAATAAACTGCCGCATGACGTGGAGCGTCATGCGGATCACGCCCCCCTGTATCCAGAGGAGTGTTCATGAGCGAGTCCTCAATTACCCTTCCGGCGTTTGCGTCGACCGAGACCCTCCTGCTCTGGATCGTGCTCTTCTCCTCGATCGTCGCCCTCGCCTACGGCTGGTTTCTACGTCAGCGCGTCATTCGAAACGACCCCGGGCCGCAGAGCATGGTCGCCGTCTCGACCGCGATCCAGGAAGGCGCGATGGCCTATCTGGGCCGGCAGATCCGGGTCATGCTGCCCTTCGTGGGGATCGTGACGCTCGCGCTGTACCTGCTGTACCGACCCATATACGCGGAGAATCCTGCGCTGGCCTGGGGAGTCGCCGTTGCGTTTCTGCTAGGCTGCATGGCCTCCTACGGCGCCGGCTTCGTGGGGATGACCTCCGCGGTGCAGGCCAACGTGCGCGTCGCCAACGCCGCCCGGCGGAGTTACCGGGAGGCACTGGAGATCGCCTTTCAGGCCGGGACGATCTCAGGGATGTTCACCGTGGGACTCGGTCTGCTGGGCGCTACCGTCATCTTCATGATCTTCCGTGAGAATGCCACCCGCGTGCTCGTCGGATTCGGTTTCGGCGGCTCGCTTGTCGCGGCGTTCATGCGTGTCGGTGGCGGGATCTACACGAAGGCCGCCGACGTGGGCGCCGACCTGGTCGGGAAAGTCGAGGTCGGGATTCCCGAAGACGATCCTCGCAACGCCGCGACGATTGCTGATAACGTCGGCGACAACGTGGGCGACTGCGCGGGCATGGCCGCGGATGTGTTCGAGAGTTACGAGGTCACGCTGGTAGCCGCGATCATCCTGGGCGCCGCCACGCTGCTCGATCCGGCGTTCACCCGGCTCTACGGGGCCGCGGCCAGCGCCTTAGCGCTCAAGCTCATCATCTATCCTCTCTTAGTGCGCGCGGTCGGTGTGGTGGCGTCAATCGTCGGCGCCTGGACCGTGCGGGGCAAGGATGAAGAGATCGGCGACCCGATGCGGCCGATCAACGTCGGGTTCTACGTGTCGGCAGGGGTGTCGGTCGTGGGTTTTGGACTCATCAACCACTTCTACCTGATTGACCCCGCGACCGGCAGCCCCGACTATCGGTTCTTCCTGGCCACGCTGACCGGCATCGTGCTGGCATTGGTCATCGGCCGCCTGACGGAGATCTACACGCACGTGGACCGCGGACCGGTGACCGAGATCGCGTATGCGAGCAAGACCGGTCCCGCGACACTGCTGCTAGCCGGACTCGGCCACGGGCTGGAGTCGTCGGTCTGGGCGATCGTGGCGATCGCGTTGACAATTCTCGCGTCGATGACGATCTTTGCCGGCAGCGTGGCCCTGGCGGCCTACGGCATCGCGCTCGCCGGGCTGGGCCTGTTGACGACGACCGGCTACATCCTGGCAATGGACACCTACGGGCCCATCGTGGACAACGCCAACGGGATCTTCGAGATGTCGGGCGAGTCGCGCGGGGAGGAGACGCTCGCCGGACGGATCGTCGCGCGCCTGGACCAGGTCGGCAACACCACCAAGGCGCTCACTAAGGGGTTTGCCATCGCGACGGCGGTGGTCGCGGCCATCGCACTCTTCCGCTCGTTCATCG
>JBOGSE010000466.1:0-1978 GCA_050694895.1 bacterium
TCGCGTCGAGCTAGAACATCCGGCCGATGTAGACGTCCATCTGGCGTTTCCAGTACGGCCAGTCGTGGCCACCTTCGGGACCCCAGTCGTCCAGCGAGTGCGGGATGCCCCGCGCGTGCAGGATCTCGGAGAGCCGGTAGGCCGGACCGCTGTTCTCCCAGGGCCCGGTGCCGGTGATCAGGTGGATGTCGGTCTGGCGCAGCAATCCGAGCATGCGCTCATCGGTGAGATTCGCGAGGTAGTCCACAGGGTTATTGAAGTAAAAGTTCTCGTCGTAGTGACCATTCATGAACCGTCGCAGATCGTAGACGCCGGACATCGCCAGGCACCGCCTGAAAAGATCGGGGTGCTTCAGCACCGTGTTCGCAGCGTGATAGGCGCCAAAGGAACTTCCCGACGTCGTGATGGGGATTCCAGGCGTGCGGCACTGATCATGGATAAACGGGGCGACCTCCCCGGCGATGTAGGCATCGTACAACGCTTGCAGGTGGCTGCGCTGCGCGGGATGGACCTGCTTGTTGTACCAGGAGTCGTTGTTGACGGAGGTGACGCAGAAGATCTTGACCCGTCCACCGTCGATGTGATGGGCGAGGGCGGCAATCATCCCCTGGCCCTCGTATTCCCACTCATCGCCCCCGCTGGTGGGAAACACCAGAATCGGCGCCCCGTAGTGCCCGTAAATCGCGACCCCCATCAGGCGGCCGAGCCGGTCGGAATGCCAGACTCGATGCTCCTTGTTCACGCGGATGCCCCCTACCCGGCTACGCGCTCAGCACGCGCACCTCTCGAGGCAGCCTGCTGAGCCGCTCGGCGCCGCTCGCGGTTACGACGACAATGTCCTCCAGGCGCACGCCGAATTCGCCCTCCAGGTATATGCCCGGCTCCACGCTGAATACCATCCCTTCGCGCATCGGCATTGCATTGGTATGCGTCACCGACGGCGGCTCGTGACCGGTGATGCCGATGCCGTGGCCCGTCCGGTGTGTGAAGTGCTTCCCGTAGCCGGCGGCCTCGATCACGCCACGCGCGGCGCGATCCACGTCGGCGAGCGGCGCCCCGGGACGGACGGCATCCATGCCCGCGCGCACGGCCCGCTCGACGGCGGCGTGCACCTCACGGTACCTCGTCGTGGGCTCACCGAGATAGGCCATGCGCGTGATGTCTGACGCGTATCCGTCCAGCGACCCTCCGAGATCAACCAGCACCGGCTCACCGGCCTGCAGCGGCCGCTCGCCGGATGCATGATGCGGGTAGGCCGAGTTCGGTCCACCACCCACGATCGCCAGATGCGGTTGCGCAACTCCCTGGACGGCAAACGCCTCCGTCACCGCGCGGGCGACCGCGGCCTCGGTCACCCCGGGCCGGCACGCGGCGAAGGCCGCGTCGGTCGCGACATCCGCTGTGGCCGCCGACCGCCGCATGATTTCGATCTCATCCGCGGTCTTGATCATACGCACCGGCGCCATGACGTGCGCGCCGGGGACGAACGCGCTCTTATCCCAACGCTCCTGAAGCAGCAGCAGGAAATCCGCCCGCATGGTGTCGCCGACGGACACGCGCCCCGCCGCGCCGAGACGGTCATGCGCCTGCCGCAGGGCCGCCGATGGGCCTTCGGCATCGGTATACGTCAGGAACGGCAGGGCAACGCGCCCGCGCGCCTGGCCGGCGTTGAGCTCGGGGACGAGGAAGACCGCATCGGCGGCAGTGAGAAACAGGTAGCAGGGACGCTCATCGGCGTGGGGGCTGTAGCCGAGCAGATAGTAGAGGTCGTCGCCCGGCGGCAGACCGAGCAGGTCGACGCCCGATGAGGTCATCTGGGCGCGGGTGCGCGCAACGCGGTCGGGGTGGGTCATGGTGCGCTCCTTTGATGGGTCTTGCTGTCTTGATTCTTTGGTGATCTCGGGATACCTCGCAATACACGCTCGCGGGCGCTGTTTCCCAAATCTCAGTCTGCCGGGGTAGACCTCACCGTTAGCCC
>JBOGSE010000467.1:0-9148 GCA_050694895.1 bacterium
GATACACGCGCGCAGATCCCCGGCTTTGGGGAGACCAAGATCAACGCCTCGTACGCCTACGGTGGCCCCCGCCTGACGATCAAGACCGTCGAGAAGCTCCTGGGGGTGTCTGTCGATCACTATGTCAAACTGGGGGCCGACTCGTTCACGCACCTGATCGACGCCGTCGGGGGCATCGAGATCGACGTCGAGAAGGACATGAAGTACACGGACACGTGGGCCGGGTTCAGCGTCGACCTCAAGAAGGGCCGCCAGCGCCTCAACGGCAAGCAGGCGACCGGCTACATCCGGTTCAGGCACGACGCGCTGGGGGACATTGGGCGCGTCGAACGTCAGCACACGGTCTTCATGACGCTCGTACGGCAGCTGCGCCAGCCCTCCACGATCCTGGCGGGCCCCCGCCTGCTGCGGGTCTTCGCCGAGAACACGCAGACCACGCTCACGCCCGGCGAGCTCGCCACGCTCGGTCTCTTCGCGTTGCGCACCAAGGAGGTCCCGCTGCGCATCGAGACGCTGCCCGGTGGGTTCGCTCCTGAGTACTGGGATCCTGACACGCCAAAGCTGCGGGCGCTGATCGCGGACATGGTCTACGGCGTATCCCGGGACGAGCTGGTCCAGACCGTCGTCGAGGTGCAGAATGGCAGCGGCTCCCCGGCGGCCGGCCGGCGCGTTGCCGAGCGGATCGCGGCCCTCGGCTTCCGTACCGTGAAGGTCAAGACCGCCGCGCCGACGGACAAGACGGTGATCGTCGATCGCAGCGCGAATCCACGTACGGCCCGGATGGTGGCCGCGGCCGTGGGAGGCGCAAAGATCAGGCGCGAGCCGGGCGTCCCGGGATCCATCACCGTCATCGTGGGTCGCGACGCCGCCCGCCCACCGATCACGTCACGCAACGGCCTGTAGAAAACGCGATCACCCACACAGATCAGCGGCCGCCTGCTACGGAGTTAGGCCGGGTTGCTCCCGAAGGAGTACCTCCTCCCACCTCGTATAGCCACGTACCGCTGACGAAGTGCACACTAACATTGGACCGCACATGCGTCAATCCGAAACGCTCGTTCCCCTCCTGTGGATAATATGGACAGCCGGCGGCTCGCGGCGTACGAGGCGCGCGAGCCGCGCGATCCCTTCGCGAATCTCTTCGAGAGACGGATAGGAAAAGTTCAATCGCATCGTGTTGCGTCCGCTGCCGTCCGCGTGGAACGGCTGGCCGGGCACATACATGACGCCCTCGTCTACCGCCTGGCGGAGCATCGCCCCGGAATCCATCCCGTCGGGAAGGCGCACCCAGAGGAACAGGCCACCGTCCGGTCGGGTCCAGCTGACCCCCGAGGGCATCTGCGATTCCAGCGCGTCCAGCATCACATCCCGCTTGCGGCGATACAGATCAATCGTCGCCGGCAGCCGCCGAAGGAGGTCACCCCGGCGCAGCAGCCCCGCGGTCACCGCCTGCGTGAACGATGGACTGCAGAGATCCATCGCCTGCTTCAAGGTCACGCATTGTGCAACCACCGGCTCCGGTGCGGCGATCCAACCGATGCGCAGCCCTGGGGCCATGGTCTTGCTGAACGTCGACAGGTAGATGGTTCTCCGGTCTGGGTCGAGCGCGACGATCGGCGGCGGCGCGGTCCCCGAGAACCGCATCTCACGGTAGGGATTGTCTTCGACGACCAGGCAGCCCGCGTCCCTGGCGAGTGCGAGCAGACGCTCCCGCCGCTCCCGTGTCCAGGTGACCCCGGAGGGGTTCTGAAAATCGGGAACCGCGTAGATGAACTTTGGCCGGCGGCCTTCCCGCCGCAGCCCCCCGAGGACGGCGGCCAGCCGCTCGATATCCATCCCGTCATGATCTTGAGCTACGCCAACCATCTGAGCGCCATAGCCCCGGAACACCTGGAGCCCTCCCAGATACGAGGGCAACTCGACAACGACCACATCGCCTGGGTTGAGAAAGACCTTTCCAATGACGTCCAGCGCCTGTTGAGAGCTCGTCGTGACGAGCACTTCCTCCCGGCGGACGGTGATGCCGTCCTTGGCCATCCACCGGACCAGCTCGTCGCGCAGGATGGGGTCGCCCTCGGTCGGACCGTACTGAAGGGCGAGGGCCGCGCCGGTCGCCAGGACCTCGCGCGTCACCTCCTGGAGCTCGGTCACCGGGAAGGTGGCGGGGTCGGGGAACCCACCGGCAAATGAGATCAGGCCTGCCGCGGCCCGTGAGACGTTGAGCAGTTCGCGAATGAGTGACCGTTCGGCCCCGCGGGCGTGCGTGGCGTAGAACGCCTGATAGTCGAGCATCGCGACCTCCCGGGAGCCTTCATCGGCGTGCGGACCCCGGCGTCTTCACCCTCCCACTGCTCATTCCCTGTCGAGCGCCAGGGCAAGACGCGCGAACTCTTCTATGGACAGAGTTTCCCCGCGCCGGCGCGGGTCAATCCCGGCCCGGGCGCAGAGCGCCTCCACCGCGCTTGCCGGCAGGCGCCGCCCCTCGATGCCCTGCAGCGCGGTGCGCAGCATCTTCCGCCTCTGCCCGAAGGCCGCGCGCGCCACAGCCATCAAGACCGGCATCCTGGCTTTGGGCAGCGGGAGATGCTCGCGAACGTCCAGCCGGACGACCGCGGACCGGACCTCGGGTGGCGGGAAAAAGACGGTGCGTGGAACGCGGACGACGATCCTGGGCATCGCATGCGCCTGGACCGCCACCGACAACAGCCCGAAGGTCTTGCCGCCCGGGCGCGCGGCGATGCGCGTGGCGACCTCGTCCTGAACCATCACCACCAATCGCTGCCCGATGCCGGCCTCGAGCAGCCGGATCAGCAGCGGCGAGGCGACCGAGTAGGGCAGGTTGGCGACAACCTTCGACGGCAGAAACGGGAGCGCCGCAAGATCCAGACGCATCGCGTCGGCGTGGATGATCTGGACATCGAGGTGCGCAGTCGCCTCTCGAAGGATTGGGATGAAGCGCGCGTCTACCTCGACGGCCGCGACGCGGGCGCCGGCGCGCGCGAGTGCCGTGGTGAGGGTTCCGATGCCGGCGCCGATTTCCAGGACGCGGTCGTGGGGACCGATCTCGGCCGCGTCGAGCAGCCGTTGGAGGACGCGACGGCTGACCAGGAAATGCTGGCCCGCGGACGGCCGCAGGCGCAGCCCGAACGCCGAAAGTGCCGCGCGGACTCCGCCCGGCGTCGCCAGATCGAGTTCGGCGGGTTCAGTCGGTCTTATGAGCGTCTGCGCGGAGGCGGCGTCGAGAGAATGTAGACGCGCACCGGCCGGCGGCCGAATTTATACGCCTCCCGCACGGTGTCGTAGCAGAGATCGATCCGATACCCCTTGATCGCGCCCCCGGTATCCCCGGCAATGGCCCGGCCGTACCCTTCGATGAACAACATCGACCGAAGGGGGATGACCTTCGGGTCGACGGCGACCACACCGTAGCGCGCCTTGAGCCCGATCGCGGTGATGTCATTCACGCCTATCCCGTGCCACGGGGCGTACGCCGTGGCTTCCATCTGCACGACTTCTTTCCCGGCAAACTCGCCACGGTCGGCAAACATCCGGCGCATGCCGACGTGCACGACGTGATCCTGTGCGGGCACGGTGATCACGCTGGCGAGGTCCTGTCGATCGATGACCACACCGTCGGCTGTCGTAATGGCGAGCCGGTGCGTCCGCACTCCCGGCCGGCCCGGCTGAGCGACACGGGTCACGCCGCTGGGCAGCGCCATGTCGGGACGCGTGATGCGCGCGTAGGGAATGGCTTCGGGCGTCTCGATGATCCGCGTATCGATGCGAACGATCCGCACGATGTCTCCCGCGACGAGAGGTGTCTCCGCCGAAGGATAGACGCGGTCGCGCGGCCTGACCGCGAGCCCATTGGCAGGGTCGCCGATCAACTCATCGACCGTCGCGGCGGCGGTCATGATCACCCGCCTGCTGCTATTGACGTGCACGAGGACGGGAAACGCGCGGCGGGTCTCGATCACCATGCGGGGCGCGAGGCGCACTCCTGCCGCGGGAGTCAAACGATCATACGGCCCGACAACGATCCCCGATTCCTGCAAGACGTCACGCACCGTCTCACCATATGTCGAGCGGCGCTGCGTGACGACGTGATGAGACGAATCCTCGACACGAACCACGACAGCGGTGGGAAGATGCGACAGCACAGCAGGACCCATGGCCGAGACCAGGGCACCAAGCACGTACACACCGAGCCACGTTCGCAGGGGGAAAGGCATCTTGCGGTCACCTCCTGTCCGTCGGACGATCACGGCCGTGCGAACACGCCGGCGTGCCTGGCGAGGAAGCGGTGAGCGGGAAGGGCGGCGCTCCGGCGCAGAGCCGGCCCTTGGGAAAATATGAGGCGGAGCCTTTCGCTGTCCTACTGGAAACATACCCAATATACAGGCTGCGGCGCCCGCACGCAATCGCCGGCCGGCCCCGAGGTGGGAGCGAAGTTGACGCGGTGGTGCGCCACCGCTGTGTGCGCTATGCGGTCTGGACGAGTTCGATGAGGACGCCGTGCGTGTCTTTGGGGTGGAGGAAAACGATGCGGCTGTCGTGCGCGCCGGCCCGGGGGACGTCATCGATCAGCGTAAAGCCGGCGCGGCGCGCGTGCTCCAGGGCCTCGGCGATGTCGTCCACTGCAAACGCAATGTGATGGATCCCTTCGCCGCGACGCGCGAGGTAGCGAGCGATCGGGCCCTCCGATCCCGACGGCTGAAGGAGTTCGATCCGCACGGTCCCAACCGTGACGAACGCGGCGATCACGCCGTCACGGGGCAGCACCTCGGACGCACCCACGCGGAGGCCCAGAGTCTCATAGAGCCGGCTCGCCTCGGCGATACTCCGCACGGCCACGCCGATGTGGTCGATCCGGCTCGGACGCCAGCGCGAGGACATTCAGGATTCTGCGAGCAGCCGGTCGGCGGCCGTGTGCGGATCGAGCTCGCCGGCCGCCACGCGCTCGACGAGCGCATCGAGGGACGCGGCGATGGCGCCGTCCAGCAGTTGCGCCCGCAGCCGACCCTCGGCAATGCGAATGATCTCGCGCCGCCACCGCGCGCGCCGCCGCGTCGCATAACCCCCGGTGGATTGCTGATGGCGATGGTGCGCGTCTATGGCCGCCACCATCTCCGCGATCCCCTGCCCGGACATCGCCACCGTGGTGAGCACCGGTGGGTGCCACGCGCCTGAGGGCAGCAAGGCCAGCGCCATCTTCAGGTCCGTCACGGTCCGATCGATCTCGGGGCGGTCGGCCTTGTTGACCACGAACACGTCGGCGATTTCGATGACGCCGGCCTTGAGCGTTTGGACGGCGTCGCCCATCCCCGGCATGGTCACTACCACGACCGTGTCCGAGGCGGTGACGACATCGACCTCCGCCTGGCCGGTGCCCACGGTCTCGATGAGGATCGTCGACGCTCCCCACGCATCGAGCACGGCGCTCGCCTCCGCGGTCGCCGGCGCGAGCCCGCCCAGACTCCCGCGCGTCGCCATCGAGCGCACAAACACCTCCGGATCGGTGCTGTGATCCTGCATCCTGATGCGGTCACCGAGGAGTGCGCCGCCGGTGAACGGGCTCGTGGGATCGACCGCGATCACGCCGATGCGGGCGCCGCGTTCGCGCAGGTGCCGGATTGTCGCGTTGACCAGCGTGCTCTTCCCCGACCCCGGGGGCCCGGTGATCCCGACGATGTGCGCGCGCCCGGTGTGCGGAAAGAGCGCCCGGAGGGCACGAGAGGCCGCCGTGCTGTCATTCTCGGCGAGCGAGATCAGCCGTGCGGCCGCCTGCGATGAGCCGCCGATGACGGCGGAGACGAGCTGATGAGTGAGATCCGAATGCACCGCACTCAATACCGCAGTCCGTGCTCCACGTAAAACTTCCACAACGTCAGCGCCTCTCCCCATCCCGCCGAACAGCGAAGCATCGCCTTGCGTCCGCTCGCGGTATGGTGATAACCGGATTCCTTCAGGCGGACGATCGTGCCATCATGAACGGGCTCCAAGTCGATTTCGACGGTTGTCGTATAGGAAGGATTATCAGGAGACCATTGAAAGACGAATCGCCTGGGGCGCGTGGCTTCCAGGATTGGGCCGCCATCCTCTGTCGTCACACGATCCGGGCCCCCACTCTCTCCACCGAAATCGAATCTGTCCTCCTGGTCGAGGATCAACTGTGGCGCCCGTCGTGAACCATCCGTCGAGCCCCTCTGCGGTCGCGATACCGTCATAGACTCTTTCCGGGTTTGCTCTTACGAGCGTGGCCTTGGAAATCACGTCGTCGATAAAGTTGAGCATTCCCATGCTCCCAGACGCCGAATCCTGCGACCAAAATCATGAAGGGCTACCGAAGGTACTCTAGCCTATCGATCGTCTTCACCATGACCGGACCGTTCGCCAGTGCGTCGGCGATACGGAGGACCGTGCCGTTGGTCATCGGTCTGGGGAGCGCGTCGGAAGGAAAGTACCGCGCCTCCACGATCTCTTTGCCGTCGGGCGCAAGCGCTCCGCCGACCACCTGGCAGCGAAATGCAAAGACGATCTGCTCATTGTCGCGACGCCAATACACGCCATACAGTGCCTCGATCTCGACCTCGAGCCCGGTCTCTTCGCGTGCTTCGCGCACCGCAGCATCGGCGGGTGACTCGCCAGGATCGACAGCACCGCCTGGTGTCGTCCACTGGTGCTGGTCATACGACAGGCTCACGAGCAGCACCTCACCGGCGTCGTTGAAGATCACCGCGGTCGCCGCGAGCCGCCTGGAGGCGTGAGAATCAGAAACAGCCGTCACACCACTACGCGTGGGCGGTAGGTAGAGAAGACCCCGCGCAGGACGTCGCAGATCTCGCCAATTGTCGCATACGCGCGGACGGCCTCGAGGATCGTCGGCAGCAGGTTGTCGGTTCCCCGGGCGGCATCGCCCAGGCGCGCGAGCGCCCGATCGACGGCCGCCCCGTCACGCTCGGCCCGCACACGGGACAGGCGGGATTGCTGGCGCGACACGATCTCTGGGTCGAGGCGCAGCGTCTCAGCCTTGACCGGGCTGTCACTCTGGAACCGGTTGACGCCGACCAGGATCATCTCGCCGCGCTCGATCGCCTGCGCTTCTCGAAACGCGCTCTCCGCAATCTCGCGCTGGATCAGCCCGGTCTCGATGGCGCGCAGTTGTCCGCCGGAAGCCTCGATCTGCTCGATCTTCGCGCGGGCCCGCCGCTCGATCTCGTCCGTCAAATGCTCGATGAGGTACGCGCCGGCCAGCGGATCCGCCGTGGCGGCCACCCCGCTCTCGTGCGCGATGATCTGCTGCGTGCGCAGCGCGACCAGCGCCGATCCCTCGGTCGGGAGCGCCAGGGCTTCATCGCGCGCGTTGGTGTGGAGGGACTGCGTGCCGCCCAGCACCCCGGCGAGCGCCTGGATGGCCACACGTACGGCGTTGTTGTCAGGCTGCTGCGCCGTCAGCGCCGCGCCGGCGGTCTGGGTATGGAATCGCAGCATCATCGACCTGGGATTCTGCGGCCGGAAGCGCTCCGCGACCAGGCGCGACCACAGACGCCGCGCGGCGCGAAACTTGGCGACTTCCTCCAGCAATTGCATCTGCGCGGCGAAGAAAAACGACAGCGACGGCGCCACCTGATCGACCGCCAGCCCCGCGTCGACCGCGGCCCGCAGGTACGTCAATCCGTTGGCAAGAGTAAACGCGACCTCCTGCACCGCCGTCGCCCCCGCCTCCCGGATGTGATACCCGCTGATGCTGATCGCGTTCCACCGCGGCAGGCGCTGCCCGCAGAAGGCAAACGTGTCGGTGACCAGCCGCAGCGACGGTTTGGGGGGGTAAATGTAGGTCCCGCGGGCGATGTACTCCTTGAGGATATCGTTCTGCGTCGTACCGTCGATACGATCGAGCGGCGCGCCCTGGCGTTCGGCCACCGCCACGTACATGGCGAGCAGGATAGCCGCGGTGGCATTGATCGTCATCGAGGTCGAGACGCGATCGAGGGGGATGCCATCGAATAAGACTTCCATATCCGCGAGGGAATCTATGGCCACGCCGACCTTGCCGACTTCTGGCTCGGCCAGCGGGTGGTCGGAGTCGTACCCCATCTGGGTGGGGAGATCGAAGGCGATCGACAACCCGGTCTGGCCACGGTCGAGCAGATAGCGGTAGCGGCGGTTAGACTCCTCCGCCGTCCCGTAGCCCGCATACTGCCGCATCGTCCAGAGGCGGCCGCGGTACATCGTTGGATAGATGCCGCGCGTGTACGGAAACACGCCGGGCACGCTGAGGTCGCGATCGTCGCCGGCGTCCGGCTCCGGCCCGTAGAACGCATCCAACGGGATGCCGTCGGCGGTGGCAAAGGTCTTGGGCCGCTCGTCCGTCATCGCTCAGCCTCTCCGACGTCGAGTGCCGCTGCGGCCCGGACGACGACGAGCACCTGGCCGCCCGCGACCTCCTGGCCGGGCCGGACCCGGAGTTCCTCGATCCTCCCCGATGCCGGCGCTGGGACCTCCATCTGCATTTTCATCGCCTCGACGACCACAACGGGGCTCCCCACCGCCACTCGGTCGCCCGGGGCCACCGGCGTCGCCGTCACGAGACCCGGCATCGGCGCGCGCACTTCGATCCGGTGGTCTGCACCTTGGGCTTCGGTCCGCCTGGATTGCACCGGCAGCCAGCGACGGATCTCAATCGGCACTCGTGAGGGGCCGACAGTCACAAGGACCGCCGCGTCGCGTCCGTCCGCTGTGCGTCTGCGTAACCGCACCGGCACGGCGGCGCCGTCAATGTGAATCTGCCACCACTCCGATCCGGCGAGTGGGTCGAGCCGGACCGTAGCGGTGGAGCCGTCGACGGTGATGTGGAGCGCGTCGCCCGCCCGCTCAACGGACGAAATATCCACGTGCCGCCGGGTGCCGCGCGCGAACACGTCCAGAATCATCGGAGGCCTTCCTCGCGGGCGGCCATAATCCATCGAGGTGAGGTCCCGTCGGTCGGTAACGTCACGGACTCGGCCCGCCGATGGGCCCACGCCGCGGCGGCGAGCACCGCCACGCGGTCTGCGTCAGGCGACGAGGGGCCTTGCCCCCATGCCTCGGCGAACCGCACATCGTAGCGACCGCCCACGAACTCGGGGTGCTCGAGCGCCCACAGGTG
>JBOGSE010000468.1:0-5586 GCA_050694895.1 bacterium
TTCCAGGGAGAGAACCGGTACCCGGTAGTAGAATCGTACAGGATATTGAAGCCGAGTTGCCGAGGTGCGCGCGCGCCGCGTACCTCCACCGCGATCTCGATCGTCGTCCGGCCTTCGGCAAAAAACATGAAAGTGTCATCGACGTCAAAGTAGAGGTAGATGATGTCGCGCGCGACAATCGTTCGGACCGCCTCGACCCCCTCGATCTCCACGGGCTCCACCGCCCCGTTGCGCCGCGCGCGGTACTGGAGATTGTACAGGCCGCGTTCCTGCCCGACCTTGCCGAGCTTCGCCGACACGTCGGCACTCTTGCTGAAGTCGCGGTCGGGGCCCGGCCGCGGCAGCAGCGGTCCGCCGGACGCGTTCGTCCTGGCCTCCGCGACGATGACCGCGGGCAGACCGCTGATCACTACCGGCGCTTCTCCGACCTTGATGACCGCGCGGTTCTCGCGCACTTCGGGTGGCTGCGCCTGTCCTTCGATCGTGCTCACCCGTATCTCCGGGGCTGTGGGCAGTTCGAGGGATCGTGCCTCGCCACGCGTCCACGCCAGCGCCCGGGCGTCGGGAGCACCCTCGAACACGGTGACGAAGACGCCGTGATCTTTCAGGAGGTAGCCGGCGTATGCACGGGTGCCCAACGCGGTGCTTACATGGCGTATTCCGGCTTCAACGGCGGCGAGGTCGAACACAAACAGCCGCTCGACACCCGCGGCCTGCGCCACGGCGTGCATCCGCGCCCAGGCCCCAGGCATCCGATCAGTGGTGATCCCAACCTCAGGAGTCCAGTCGAGCCAGATGGCCTTGCTCGTTCCGCGGAAGCGCGCGCTCAGCACCGCCAGGGGCCTCAGCAGAACCTCAGGGCTCAACCCCTGCGTGGGCAGTGCGACGACATCGAAGGCATCGGCCGCGCCGGCGAACACCCCCACCACAAAGGTCAGATCCACCCCGACGGGTGTGGCCATGGCGATGCGCGCGCCCGGATCGGCGGCGCGAAGGCGCCCGCGGGCGCTCTGAAGCAGCGTCACGTACTCCCCGCCCGTCCCCCGAAACGCCGGCAAGCCGAGCTGCGTCCAGACCTGCCATTCGCGTACCCGGCCGCGGTAGCGATCGGCGACCGCGCCGACAAACCTTTCCCAATCACGGGGATCGCGGGGGGGCTGCCGGGTGTAGATCGCGGGCTGCTGTAGTTCGAGCCCGGTGCCGATGCTCGCCCACTGGGGCGTGTGGGTCAGCACGACGACGGGCGTGAGACCATCCCGGGTGGCCGCAGCGACCGCGGCGTCGAGGTCGGTCCAGACCGGCTGACCGCGCCGCGCTTCGATGACGCTCCAGTCGGCAACGATCTTCACGGCGCGTATCCCCGCACTCTTTGCGCGGGCGAACCCGGCCGGCTCGAGGCCGGCCGCGCCGAGCTGCATCGGTGCCGGCGCACGCTGGCCGAAGCCGACCTGGGTACCTGAGGCGAGGAGCAGCAGCACGGTGATGAGAATCGCGAGAGCGGATCGGCCTGCCACAGCGCACCTCAGCGACGACGGATTGGGATCAGAACGGCTGCTGCCACGCCGATGGCGTTGGCGAGAAGATCGCGGGCCTCGGCGGTGCGATACGGCAGCGCCGCCTGAGCGCCTTCCAGAAACACGCCGTAGGCTATTGCCGCCCCCGCCGCCAGCAGCGCGCCTTGCGCCGTGCCTCGCGGCGCCGTGGCGTAACGCAGCAACACCGTCAGGATACCGTAGGCGAAGGCGTGAAGCCAGAGGTCGGTCCCCGACGGAACGGGCGGGGGAGGCGCCAGCGACGCCCACGCCATCCCGGCCATCCACAGGACGGCCGGGATCCAGACGATCAGGCTCCGGTGCGATCGCACGCGAACCATGTTCGCCGGGCCTGCGGTGTTCCCCGCAGCGCAGGGAAGGAACGACCAGTGACGGATGGAATAATCTCGCCTTGTTGCGATGTGGAACCTCCCACAGGCGGTGTCGATCGTCGCGGGGGCGGCTGAAGGGTCGACGGACCTCAACGCCTTCGATAACGCACTGCTGGACGCCGGGATCGCCAACCTCAACTTCCTCCGCGTCACCAGTGTTTTTCCCATTGGGGCGCGCATCATCCCCATGCGGCCGTATCAACCGGGCATGCTGATGCCGGCCGTCTATGCGCGCATCAGCCGTCACATGCCCGGCGAGCGCATAGCCGCGGCCATCGCCATCGGGATCTCCGACCAGCGCTACGGCGTCATCATGGAACATTCCCATACTGGTACGGGCGAGAACGCCGAACAGATCGTGCGCCGGATGGTCGACGAAGCGCTGGCGGCCCGGGGCCTGCGGAATGTCGAGACCGTGGTGGCGGTCAAGGAGCACGTCGTGCAGCGCACCGGCTGCGTCGTGGCGGCGGTGCTGTTGTGGCCGGAGTGACGATGGACACGGTCCCCGTGGAGTGGATCACCGACTCGGGTGGGGAAGGGTTTGCGCACATCTACCGGGTGGACCGGCTGCTCTATGATGCGCGGTCGGCTTTCCAGCGCATTCGGGTGATCGACAATGCCGACTTCGGCCGGATGCTCATTCTCGATGACGCCGTGCAGACGACCGAGCGGGACGAGTTCATCTATCATGAGCTGCTCAGCCACATCCCGCTCTGCGTGCACCCCGCGCCCACGCGCCTGCTCATCATTGGCGGCGGCGACGGCGGTCTGCTGCGCGAGGCGCTCCGGCATCCCCTGGCGCACGCGACGATGGTCGAGATCGACCGCGACGTGATCGATGTGACGCGGCGCTTCATCCCGTCGATTCCGGGCCCCGCGTTCGATGATCCGCGTACGCGCCTCCTGGTCGCCGATGGCATCGCCTTCGCACGGGAATGCACCGAGCCGTTCGACGTCGCGCTGGTGGATTCGACCGATCCAAAAGGGCCGTCGCTGGGCTTGTTCTCCGACCCATTTTACGGCGATCTGGCGCGGATCCTCGGCCCCAACGGTGTGCTGGCCGTGCAGAGTGGGTCGCCGATCTACCAGCAGGACGTCATCGCTATGGTGGAGCGCGCCATGCGGCCCCACTTTCGGTGGGTGCGCCGGTACCTGGGAACCGTGCCGACCTATCCCGGTGTGCTGTGGTCATTCACGATCGGGTCGCAGGGCAGAGATCCGGCGTCACTCGATGAGGCCGAGCTTTCTCGCAGAATGAGCGCCATCACCACGCGGTACTACACCCCGGCCTCACACCAGCATCTGTTCTCGTTTCCGCCATTCCTCGCCGGGTCCACCTAGCCGCTGTGCCGTTTCTGGCATCGCGGCCGCATCGCCAGCCGTCCGCGGTTATCATCGGCGCGCCGTACGACGCGACGGCGACATACCGCCCAGGGGCCGCCGCGGCGCCTGAGGCCATCCGCCGGGCGTCTGAGTCCATCGAGACGTACAGCGTCGTACAGCGGCGTGATCTCGAGGATCTGGCGCTGGCCGACGCGGGCGACCTGGCCCTGCACGGTACTACCGCGGAGGCGATGGTCGCGAGCGTCCGCGCGGCCGTGGCGGCGGCTCCGGGATTCCCGCTCGTCCTCGGGGGCGAGCACACGGTGACGGTGGGCGCGGTCGAGGGGCTTGCCGGGCGCCATCCCGACCTCGGGGTTGTGGTCCTGGACGCCCACCTGGACCTGCGCGACGAATACGAGGGCCGCCGGTGGTCTCACGCGACGACGGTGGCCCGCCTCGTCGACCTGGTCGGACAGGATCGCATTTTGCTATTCGGTGCCCGGTCGGGAACGCGCGACGAATGGACCAGGGCGGAGTCCCTGGCGGGCGTCGCCCGTACGGCCGCAATCCCGCAAGCGGTCTGGGTGGCTCTCGCTCGGCGTCCGCTCTATCTTTCCGTGGACATCGACGCGTTCGACCCATCCGTGGCACCGGGAACCGGGAATCCCGAACCGTTGGGTCTCACCGTCGGCGACTTTGTCGAACTGCTTTCGGTGCTGCGCGAGGCCCGCGTGGTCGGCTGCGACCTGGTCGAAGTCAGTCCGCCCTGCGACCCGTCCGGGCGCACGACGGTGCTCGCGGCCTGGCTGGTGCGGGAAATGCTGCTGGCGTTCGCGCGCTGACTCAGACGTCGGACGGAGCGGCCCGCCGGATCCAGGGAATCCGATCGAAAGCTGGGTCCGCGGAGGCCAATACGGGAACGCCTGCCTCGTGCATATACAAGGGCACAAGGGAGTCGTTGACGAGAAGGCCATACGTCTGGCGGTACTCCTGGCTCTTTGTCATGAAGTCTGGCGGAAGGTGAAGGTCCTCAATCCCAATCTGCGAGATCTTCATCACGGCGAAGTGATACTTTGACAAACGCCGGACCAAATCGGGCTTGCGCGCCAGCCGCGCTGCCGGATTGGCCCCCGCGCCTAGACCCTGCTCGATGGCTTCCAGTATCATGAGACGATGGGCGACTTCCAGGAGCGTGGTGCGTCCCGTGCAGCCGCGGACATCGCGGGCCTCGACCCTATCGAGTAGCGCCGAACAGTCTCTGGACTGACCGAGAAAATGGTAGATGAAGACATTCGCATCGATGAATACTGTAC
This sequence comes from bacterium, assembly GCA_050694895.1. Lineage (GTDB taxonomy): Bacteria > Sysuimicrobiota > Sysuimicrobiia > Sysuimicrobiales > Humicultoraceae > JBQTJP01. The sequence continues at coordinate 4,561 of JBOGSE010000468.1, forward strand.
TCGCCGGCGTGATGTCACCCAGCGTCATAGAGGTCCTCTTCAAGAACAGCTTTGAGTGCCTTGGCGGAAGCCTTAAACATCCCCCTGGTTTCGGCCACGATCGAGGTCCGAGGTGCCCGGCTGTCCAAGAATCGTTCCAGCGCTTCCTCGATCATCTCGTTTAGACCCCGGCCCTGCTCGCGGGCCGCTTCCTTTGCCCGGCGGTACAGCGTCTCCTCAATGGTCGTTCCAACCTTCCGCTTCATCGCAGTCTTCTACCTCGGCTTCATCGCAGTCTTCTACCTCGGCCCCAATGCTACTAGATATCGAGATATTTGTCAAGATAACCAGACAAGGCTTACTTCCATACCTGGCGGAACACGCGCAACGCATTCCCCCCGAGGATCTTGTGGATCTGCTCCGTCGTGTAGCCGCGGCGCTGGAGACCCGCGGTAAGATTGGGCAATTTCGAGACATCGTCCAGCCGGGCCGCAACCCGCGGAACGCCGTCGTAATCCGACCCAAGCGCGACGTGATCGATCCCCATCACCTTGACCATGTGGTCGATATGGGCCAGCACACGGTCGAGCGTCGCCGCACCCAGGAATCCCGGGTAGAAGTTGACGCCGACGATGCCACCGCGCTTCGCGACGGCACGAAGCTGGCTGTCGGTGAGGTTCCGCGGATGCCTGTAGAGCGCCGCCGCGTTCGAATGAGACGCGATGAAGGGACCGCGCACCACGCCTACTGCATCCCAGAAGGCCGCCTCGGACAGATGCGACACGTCCACCACTATGCCGAGATCGTCCATCCGCCGGATGACCGCCCGCCCCAGGTCCGTGAGCCCGCTGTGCTGCCGGCCGTGGGCACCGTCCCCCAGGGCGGTGCTGGGATTCCAGGTCAGCCCCAGCATGCGGACCCCCCGGCGGTAGAGGTCATCGAGGACGCGCAGGTCGCCGCCGAGCGCATCGCCGTTCTCGATCGAGAGCACCGCCGCGATCTTCCCGTCACGCTGAGCCCGCTCGATCTCCGCGAGGGTCGTCACCT